>JBBQWD010000014.1:0-14207 GCA_038210945.1 Gemmatimonadales bacterium | reverse complement strand
CCATCGCGGATCGCATCCTCTTCTTCGTCAGGAGAGGGGGCGGTATCGGATGAGTACGTCCCGCGATCCCAAAGCATGACAGTTCCGCCACCGTACTCTCCTTTCGGGATCGTGCCCTCGAAAGAGTTGTAATCGATCGGGTGATCCTCGACCTGCATCGCGAGCCGTTTCACCGACGGGTCCATGCTGGGCCCTTTCGGCACCGCCCAGCTTTTCATCACGCCATCGAGCTCGAGGCGAAGATCGAAGTGGAGATGGCTGGCCGCGTGCTTCTGTACTACAACACGGAGCCGGCCCGTGCGGGAAGGAGCGGGCGCCGCGTCGCCCGACGGCTCTCCAGTCCTCGTGAAATCGCGCTTTCGTTGGTACTCAGTGAGCTGGGCGCGAGCGCTCCGCTTCGGAATTCCGCTCGTCTTTACTGCCATGACATACTCGCTCGTATATGACCGGAGAAAGATCTTCCGCGTGGAGGAGCCGGAAGCCGATATGATCGGCGCGCACCGCGGTCTTGTGCTCGACGGGAATGTTGACGAGGCCGAATGTCAGCGAGCCTTTCCAGATTGCAGCCATGGTCAGTTGACCTTTGTCACATCCGCGGCCTGGGGTCCTTTCTGGCCCTGAACAACTTCGAATTCGACCTTATCGCCCTCGGCGAGGGATTTGAAACCTGATCCGCCTATCGCGCTGAAGTGCACAAAGACGTCGGGGCCTCCCTCGCGCGATATGAAGCCAAATCCCTTAGCGTCGTTGAACCACTTGACCGTACCAGTGATGCGTGCCATTGAACTATTCCTCTCTCCGCGGGGGCAATCCGTAAAGCAGCTACCATCGCCGAGCAGCGGTGAGAAAGACACCGCGCCCGCCGGACGGTCCCCGTGTGAAGCGTTGTCAATCCGGCGCCGGGAGAGGAGGGCAAGTTTTGTGCAACAGTTTGTGCCTTTACGCCGCTCCGGCTACGTAGTGTGCCGATCGTCCGCAGCTTTTGCAGCGGAGCGTCACGTGCGTGTAGAGCGGCGGCGGAATCTGGCGGGGATCCCGCTCGATCGACCCGGAGCAGGACGGGCAGCTGAGGGGAGATCCGCTGCGATCGTTGCTGATGAGAAAAAGGGCCTGAGCAGGATTGTACGCATTCGGACGTGGCTTGCGCATGAGGTCTCCAGTGGACTGCATGCGGCGCTGCGCGGTGGGCGTCGCATAGGGTGTCATTTGACGGCTATTCATTGAAGAGAAGAGCCATTCAGATTCGCGAGCGGATCTGCATTGGGTTGGCTGCGGTCTTCATTTCCGCCTGCGGCCCCCATGCTCACATCCCACTCAGACCGGCCAATCTGCCCGACGCCCTTGCTCCGAGTGATCGCGGAGCGATGCTGGCACGGCGTCTTGCACCGGTCTTATACCTTCAAAGGGACGAGACGTTCCCGCTCGAGCGGGTGGTCGCTGTCCTGCACCCCACCCGGTCTGTCATCGCCTACCACCTTCTATGGCGGGACGACGTCCACGGGTCATGGATCCCATTTACGGTTGCGACCGACGAGGAAGTGCTATGGGTGGGCTATGACTCGACGTACGCCCCTACCGACGTTTGGACCTACTGGCATGGGCAAATCCTTCATGCGTCCTGGCCCAAGTCGCAGGTGGCGATAGATGTCCAATGGGGCAAGCATGGCAGCATGCCCCGGAACGTCAACGAGAGCGACCTGCCTAAGCCACGGACGCTCAACTTCTTCTACGCCATGACGATCGCAGGGGAGTGGGACATCCTGCTCGGAGACCTAACTCGCAAAGGGCCGTTCTGTTTCTGTCACAGCTATCGCCGCTACCGCCAGTTCACCCGGCCAATCAACCTCAGTGAGAGGATCGATGCGATCGTGAGAACCGAAGAACCGCAGTCGGTTCTGGCCGCGGTATTCGGCGGGAAGTACTCGAACAAGGATCTTTGGCCCTAAGACCTGACCTATCGCCGAGCGGTGGCGGGAACCTGTGGCTGCTCGCGCTGGGCGATGAGGAACAGGTCCTTCTGTGACGCGCTCTGCTTCAGCACCTGCAGTGCGTGCGCCAGCTGATTGTCGTCGTCGACGCTACGACGCTTTGCCGTGGAATCGCCGAAGGCCAGTCGCGCGACCGTATTTCCAAGGAGGCGATCGATCTCGGTACCGGCCTGCTCGTACTGCGCATGGTCCAGGGTGACGCCTTTGGCCTGAAGCCGGCGGTAAAACTCTTCACGCCAGGTAGCTGGAACAGTGAAGTTCGGACGAACAGACTTCTTCAGCTCGAGCGAGTATTCCATCAGCGCAACTCTCACATCGGCCGTCTTCGGAGCGAACGCGTTGAATACCTTCTGCTCCGCGGTCGTGAGTGTGTCGGGCCGCACGATGATGTCCGGAGTGATCGCGCCTCCACCGTAGACGATGCGACCGGCATCGGAGCGGAAAGCAGGACGTGAGCGGCGGGCCGAATCCGTCTCGAGTGAATCGGGCATGACTTCCACGAAGTCACCGTTCGGAAGAAGCTTGCGCTCCTTTTGAATGGAGCGCCCATTCGGTGTGTACCACTTCGCTGTCGTCATCTTAAGCGCGTAGCCGCCATCGAGCGGGAACACGGACTGCACGAGCCCCTTTCCGAACGAAGTCGTGCCGATGATCAGAGCGCGGTCGTGGTCCTGAAGCGCGCCCGCGACGATCTCAGAGGCCGAAGCGCTTCTGCCATCGATGAGGAGCACCAGCGGAATCGTCGGGGCGATCGGATCATCGCTCGCGGGGAAAAGCTGGTTCTCACCATTGCGTGAGCGAATGCTCGAGATCTGCTGTCCCTTCTTGAGGAAGAGATTGCTAACGCTCAGCGACTGATCGAGGATGCCGCCGGGATTTCCGCGCAGGTCGATGACGATGCCGTGCGCGCCCTCACGCGACAGCCGGCTGATTGCGGACTCCAACTCGTCCCTCGCGCTCTCGTTGAATTGAAGGAGCGGGATATAGCCTGCTTTGCCATCGAGCATGATGGCGTAGGGGACGGCGGGAATGTTGATGACGGCACGAGTGAAGGTGATCGGTATCAGTTCGGGCACGCCAGGCCGGGAGAACCTGACCCGCACCTTGCTGCCGGGATTGCCCTTCAGTGCATCGGATGTCTGGGAAACAGTCCAACCGCGAATGTTCGTTGTGTCGATGAAGTTGATCCTATCACCTTCCTGCACGCCCGCCTGTTCGGCGGGAGTATGCGGGAAGACGCGCTGGACGGTGATGAAGCCCTGTGTCTCGGCGATCTCCATGCCGATGCCGGCGTAACGTCCATTCGTCTGCGCGTTGAAGGTCGAGAGCTCCTTCGGCGAGAGGAGAACGCTGTAGGGATCATTCAGCTCGTGGACCAGTCCCCGCGCAGCCTTTTCGTAAAGAGTCGCCTGGTCGACTGTATCGACGAAGCGGCTGGAGACGATGTTCAGGACCTGGTCGAGAAGCCGAGCACCCTGCTGGGTCTCGCGTTCCTGAAATACGAAGGCTCCGGCCATCAGTGGAATCATCGCCAGGCCGAAGAGCGCGGCTTTTCTTGATCGGGACATGCGGTCTACTAGAAAAGGGAGGGCGTTAACCTAATAGAATAGATACGCGCCGAGGGTAGTTAGTGTTCCCAAATGACGCACAAAGGACACCACAGGAAAGTTAAGCGTCTCAGGCTGCCCGCGAAGCGAGAACGTAGTCAACGAGCCAATCGCGGTTCAGCTGCCTGAAGGTGGCATCGCGAAGAAGACCGGCCGCCAGAAGCATCTCATGAGCGGGCTGGAGCACTCGTTGCAAATGGGAAGGGTAGCGTTGAGTCAAAGGCAGCTGCTCGGCCAGGGAGGCGAGCGGTACTCTCCAGGTCACCATGCCTTCTTCTCTCGCTACCTCGAGCAGGCGGTAGAGCCGTCTGGCGACAGGGTTGGTGAGCGACATGTAGTGCATTGCGGAGAGGGTAACGGTGTATCCAGCCGCAATGTTTGCGCGGATTGCTGGTCCGATGGTGACCCGGGCATCGCCGGGTTCCGATGCGGAAAGAACCGGGAATAGAGTGAACTGTTCACGCTCGGCCATTCGTCGGCGGGCAATGGAGACGGAAGACAGTATGGTAAAGCGTCCTTCCAGCGGCTGTTTTTCACCCGCTGCAACGTACACTCCGCTCGACTCGAGGATCGTGCGCTCGAGTCTCGTGAGGGCGGATCGAAGCTGCTCGTACGTTCTGCCGTCAACGCGCCGGCCGATCGAGCGAAGAAAGGCGTGAAGCGTGAAGCTTATCACCCCGTCATCGGGGGCTCCCGCTTCGTGGTAGCGGTGCAGGAGCTCGATGTACACATCCTGATCGAAAGTGCCGGGTAAGCGGTCGCCAGGGCTGGGCAGAACGCGCCACCGTCCGCCGCTCTCGGGAGAGAAGGAAATTGCCGTGTCCTCGGCGGAGTCGCTGAGCCGGAAAATCGGGAGCGATTCGAGCGACCGGTCGAGAACGATAGCACGCGTCGCAATACGCCGACGGGCCACAAAGGTCATACAGGGAGAATATGTCACTGATCAAGTACACCGCAATCGCGGCGCTCATTCTGTTCGCTCTGATCCTGATGCTCATCGGCATCCTTTCCGTCACGCACGACAGCCCGGTCAGGAGCGTAATCGCCGAAGGCGATACGGACGGCCCGCCGACCGTTGAGGATCCGCTGTTTGCGCGCAGCATCGAGCTGTTCACGGGAACGCACATCGATCCGGGCAACAATGTTCAGATCCTGCTGAACGGAGACGGGACCTATCCCCAGCTGTGGAAGGATCTGGCGTCGGCGCAGCGCACGATCACGGTGCAGATGTACTACTCGCAGCCTGGGAAGGTCGCGGACAGCATGGCGAAGTACCTGGTCGACAGGGTGCAGCACAAGGTGCGCGTGCTGCTCCTGATGGACGCCTTCGGGTCGCAGCCGCTCAAGGGCAAGTGGGTTCAGGATCTCAGGAAATCGGGCGTCGAGGTCGTCTGGCTGAGACCACTCCGCTGGTATACTCTGCAGAAAGCAGCTCAGCGATCACACGTGCGTGTGGTGGTGGTGGATGGCAAGATCGGATACACCGGCGGGTTTGGGCTCGCCGATTACTGGCTGGGCGACGGACAACACGAGGATCAATGGCGTGAGACCAACGTGCGGTTTGAGGGCCCGACGGTGGGCGCGCTCCAGGCGGCATTCGCGGCAGGGTGGGCTGAATCGACAGGGGAACTGCTCACCGGGGATATGTTCTTTCCCAAGACCTCATTCGCCGACATAGGAGACATGCAGGCTGGTCTGATGCACAGCACGCCGAGCACGGGAAGCACTCCGGCGGAGCGGTTTCTGGCATTGTCGATCGCGGGTGCGCGAAGAACGCTCTACATCAGCAATTCCTACTTCGTGCCTGGGGAGAACTTCATGAATCTCCTACTCGGCGTCGCGCGGCGAGGAGTCGATGTCCGTGTCCTCACGGTCAGCAGCAAGACCGACGTCAAGACGACCTGGTATGCGGGGAGGACTTACTACGAGAAGCTTCTCGAGGGCGGCGTGAAGATCTATGAGTATGAGCCGACGATGATGCACGCCAAGACCATGGTGGTGGATGGGATATGGTCCGACATCGGATCCATGAACTTCGACAACCGGTCGCTGTCCTTCAACAACGAATCGCTGCTCGTTGCGCTCGACCGGAGAGTCGGCGCGAAGATGGACTCAATCTTCATGGACGACATCACGCGGTCGAAGGAGATGAAGCTGGACGAATTCAGGAAGCGGCCGCTCTCAGGAAAGATTCTTGAGTGGGGCGCGCAGAAGCTGCGCCGAGTTCTCTAGGCGTCCGGGAAAGACCATCTGATGGCCCGCGATGTGAGGGGTACAACCTCCATGCTCGCGCGCTTCCATCCCCTCGTCCGGCAGTGGTTCAAGGAGACTTTCGGAGAAGCGAGCGATCCGCAGCGCAAAGGATGGCCGGCAATCGCCAGCGGCGCGCACACGCTTATTCTGGCTCCGACCGGAACGGGAAAGACACTAGCTGCGTTTCTGTGGGAGCTGAATGAGCTGATCGTGCGGGGAATCGCAGATCCGCTGCCGAACGCGGTGCACCTGCTCTACATCTCGCCGCTCAAAGCGCTCAACAACGACATTCAGAGGAACCTCGATCGGCCGCTCGCGGATCTTCGTGCCCGATTCGCAGTCGAAGGGAAGGAATTCCCGGAGATTCGAGTGGCTGTGCGGACTGGCGATACGCCAGCGTCGGCGCGGGCGAGAATGCTCAGAAAATCGCCACATATTCTGATAACGACGCCGGAGTCGCTGAACATCATGCTGACGACGCTCAAGGGTCGCGGAATGTTCAGCAGCGTGCGTGCGGTGATCGTCGACGAGATCCATGCAATCGCCGGCACGAAGCGCGGAGCGCATCTGGCGCTGACGCTGGAAAGGCTCGAAGCGCTGGTCGAGCAGGCGCCGCAGCGAATCGGACTATCGGCAACGCAGAAACCGCTCGAGGAAGTCGCGAGGTTCCTGGGCGGGTGCGAAGATGGCGAACAGGGCGCACCCAGATTCCGACCGGTCACGATTGTCGATTGCGGAATGACGAAGGAGATGCAGATCTCCGTCGAATCGCCGGTCGCGGATCTCGGGAACATCGGCGGCAGTATTTGGCCCGCTGTCGGGCCGCTCGTCCTTCGGCACATTCAGGCATCAAGAACGACGCTCGTCTTCGTCAACAACCGCGCGCAGGCGGAGAAGATCGCCGCTCGCGTAAATAAATTGGCGGACGAAGAGATCGCGCTTCCGTATCACGGATCGCTCGCGAGAGAAAGGAGGTTTGCGCTCGAGGAACGCCTGAAGGCCGGCTCTCTCCGTGCGCTGGTGACGACGAGCTCACTCGAGCTGGGAATCGACATCGGATCGGTGGATCTCGTCATTCAACTTCAATCACCCAAACGCGTCGCCGCCGCATTGCAGCGAGTTGGGCGCGCTGGTCACACTCTTGGAGTTCCCAGTCGCGGAATACTGGTGCCGACGTTTCGCGACGATGCGGTAGAGATTGCGGCGATAGTCGCGGCAATGCGGGTTGGAGACGTGGAACCAACACATGTCGTGCAGAATGCGCTCGATGTCCTCGCCCAGGTGGTCGTAGCCGCGGTGTCGGTCGACGATTGGCAGAGTGTAGAGCTCTTCACGCTCGTGCGCAGAGCGTACCCATACCATCAGCTGACGCGAACCGCGTTCGATGAAGTGCTCGCGATGCTCTCAGGGAAATATCCGTCGGATGTGGCGGCGGAGCTGGAGCCGCGGATCACCTGGGATCGCGTCAACGACAGGCTGATCGGATCGCGGGCAGCGCGCATGACCGCCGTGATCTCTGGCGGGACGATTCCCGACCGCGGCCTGTACACAGTCAATCTTCCGGACCGCACCAGACTTGGCGAGCTCGACGAAGAGTTCGTTCACGAGTCCAGAATGGGAGATGTGTTCCAGCTCGGCTCATCGACGTGGCGAATCGCGGCGATCGAGCATGATCGCGTAGTCGTGTCCCCGGCACCGGGAACGCCGGCGCGGATGCCCTTCTGGCACGGAGAGTACATGGCGCGGTCGCTGATGCTCAGTCATCGAGTGGGCGCTTTGCGTCGGGAGCTTGCTGACGCGCCAGATGAAGAGCGTCTTCGCGAAGAGTATGGATGCGATGCGGCGACGGCGAATTCGCTCGTGAAATACATTGGCGCGCAGCGAGCCGCGACGGGTATCGTGCCGGACGACAAGAACATCGTCATAGAGCAGTTTCGCGACGAGACGGCCGCTGTCCGGATCGTGATCCATGCGGCGTTCGGCGGCAGGGTCAACGCTCCATGGGGAATGGCGCTCGCCCAGCGCGTGCGCGAAGCGATCAACAACGTCGATCTGCAGGTGCAAACGACGGACGACGGCATCATGCTCCGACTCCCTGATCTCGGGATGAGCGTGCCGGTGCAATCTCTGCTTGGTCTGACCGGGGCCGAAGCGGAGCAGCTAGTGATGGAAGAAGTCGGATCGACTTCGCTGTTCGGCGCGCGATTCAGGATGAACGCCGCACGGGCGCTGCTCCTGCCCCGAGGCAACCCTCGCCGGCGAATGCCGCTCTGGCTGCAACGGCTCAAGGCGCTCGATCTACTGCAAACCGTCAGACAGTTTCCGAGCTTTCCGATTCTCGTCGAGACCTATCGCGAAGTTCTGCAGGATGCGTTCGACATGCAGGGGCTCAAGACTACGCTGGCGGACATCGCCGCCGGAAATATCCGTGTCCACACAGTGCAGACTGACACGCCATCGCCATTTGCCGCGAGCCTGCAGTTCGGCTTCGTGATGGACTGGCTGTACGGTGACGACACTCCGCGGGCGGAACAACGAGCCGCGCTGCTTTCGCTGGATCGGTCGCTTCTCGACGAAGTGATGGGCGGGGAAGGAAGCGACGACATCACACTCGAAGCCATCGAGCAGACTCTGGCAGAACGGCGCGGGACAGCAGCGGGCCGGCGCGCGCGCACTGACGACGAGCTCGCGCATCTGCTGGACCGGGCCGGTGATCTGAGCAATGAAGAAGTGCGCGCGCGAACTGCGACCGCTGACGAAGGCGTGCGCGGCGATCCATTCGCCGAGCTGCTTGCAAGCAAGCGCGTGATCGCGATACCACTTGGAGCGGAGGAAGCGAAGGAGTGGCGCTTCATCCTGACCGAGACGTATCCCCGATACATCTCGGCATTTGGGGCGGAGTCATTCGCTCGCGTTCGTGGAACGACGGAGCTGATCGAACAGGACGCGGCGGCACTCGTTCCCGACGTCCTGCGTCATCCAGCGATCAACGCATCTGTTGCGCGTCGTGAGATTCTAGCGCGGTTTCTCACCCAATCCGGCCCGGTGACCGTTCGGAAAATTCACGACCGCTATGGATGGGAGCGCGAATGGATCGAGTCACGGCTCACCGAGTGGGAGAGAACCGGCAAGCTGATACGCGGAAAATTCAGGCGGGGACTGCAGGACATCGAGTGGTGCTCGCGACGAGTGGTCGAGATAGGACGGAGACGCGCGCTTGCCGCGCTCAGAAAGCAAATCGAGGCCGTGGAGCTCACGCACTTCGCGGCATTCATGCAACGGTGGCAGCACCTGGATGAACGCGACCGTCTCGAAGGCGCTGCCGGGACCGCGGCCGCGATCCGGCAACTATATGGTATTGGACGTCCGGCAGTGGCCTGGGACCGGGATTATCTGCGGGCGAGAATTGGGAGCTATGACCCGACGTGGCTCTCGCAATTCAGCGCGACGGGCGAGCCAGTGTGGACGGGCGAGGGGAATTACGATCCGGAATCGGGCGCAATGCCGCTTGCGCGTGTGCGCTTTTTCGAGCGGGGAACCGGAGCGACATGGTTGCCCAGCCGGCAGGAGACTGTGCTGAGCGAGAATGCCGAAAAAGTGAGGTCGACAATTGCCGCTGAAGGTGCGTCGTTCATCGGCGACATACAGGCGCTCACTGGATTGACCATACTCTCTGTTCGAGAAGCGATTCGTGAGCTTGTAGCCTGGGGGCTCATAACCAACGACACGGTCGAAGCGTTGCGTGAGATCGCCCGCTGGAAGCCGATGACGTCGCGTACTGCACCTGATCCAACGAGCTGGCTACCGGCCGACTACACGCCGTCTCCAAATCGCCGAATCGTCCAGCGAAGGCCGAATTTGCGGCGACTGCCAAAGTGGAGACGGCCTGATAGACCGGGTGCTGGCGCGAGTGGCTGGACTGGACGCTGGTCGCTGGTGCAGCGGCGCGGAACGCTGGGTCCCGATCTTCCGGAGGAGGAGAAAGCGGAGCGAATCGCCCGGCAGTGGCTTACGCGTTATGGTATCGTGTCGCGCGATTGGTGGCGGCGCGAGCGGCCGCCGGTTCCATGGCGGTCGATCTATCGTGAGCTCAAGCGACTCGAGTTTCGCGGCGAAGTTCGGCGCGGGTACTTCGTGAAAGGACTTGGCGGTGCGCAGTTCGCGCTTCCCGACGCGGTCGAGTGGCTTCGCGCGGTGGCGAGCGATGATCACCCTTCAACTTCGTTCGTGGTGATGGCAGCGAGCGATCCGGCAAACGTCTACAGTCTTCCATTGGAGCTCGTGGATCGAGACCCGCTGTCCAGACCACGTGGCTCGGGCGCACTGCTCGTGATGCGTGGTGGTCGGGTCGCGATCGCCGTAGAAGGACGCGGGCGCCGCTTCACCGTGGCTGAGTGGCTCTCACCGGAAGAGATCGTTGAGGCGAAGAAGGCTTTGCTCGAGCATCTGCGCGGAGAGAGATCGGCGCGCTACGTGATGTAGCTGCTCAGCGAATGTCGCCGCGGCCGAGCGCGGCGCGCACGGCTTCGCGCATGGCGATCACCGCTTCCTCGCGTGCCATTGGGGAATCCTCGCGAACGTGAAGCTCGATCCCGTCGGCAACAGGCAGACGATGCCATCTAATCGCGATGTCTCCATCGTGAGCGACCGCTTCATCCGCTCCGGAATTGAACGCAGGCGCGAGAGACTGCGCAATCTTCCGCTCGAGCGCATCGCCGGTGACATCGCGCATCTCGCTACGAATCGTGTCGAGACTTTGCCCTTCGCGCTGCCGGATCTTGATGGACAGCAGCTGGAGCAAATGCCGGTACCCGTAAGTAGCGCCGGTGCCGGTGCCCTCGGGCCGGTCGAGCAATCCGCTCGCGACATAAAACCGAACCGCTCGCGCGCTCGGCGCAGCTCGCGCCGATGCGTTCGTCGGTCGAACTCCGGCTGCGTCTACAAGTGCTGTTGCGTGCGCGGCAAGTCCGCGGGCGTTCCAGGGAGCGTGGCGAGCGTGGGCGCGGAGGAGAGCGACAGGCGATTCAGCCATGTGGATAGGATAACATTAAAATCTTCTGCTCGCTCGTCGTGCGGAAGATCGCCAGCGGGGGAGAGAACGGAGATTTCGAGATCTCGTTTGAGCTCGCGGAAGCCGCGGAATTCCTCGACCGGTGCGGTGGATCCCTGCTCGCCCCAGACCAATAGTGCAGGCTGGCTGAGACGCCGGAGCGCGTTGCGCACGTCGATGTTGAGATTGCCAGATAGGAACGCAGCCGGCGCATGTCGAGCGCCACGCTGGTGTGAAGTCGCGTAGTAGACCTCGACGAGCTCGCGCGTGACGAGCGTGTCGTTGGAGTACGCGTTCTTGAGATACCGGCGAAGATTTGGCCTGGATACCAGAGCATTGAACATGGCGGTGCCGGCAATCGGCGTGTCGACCGCGAGTCTTCCTGCTTCGCCGCCGATACCTACCGGCTCGTTCAGTCGCACGAGTCCCGAGGGCGCAATCAGAGCGACCGCGGGGAACCGATGCGGATCACGCGCGGCCAGAACGATCGCGTACGCCCCCGACAGTGAGGACGCGACAAGAACTGTCGGCTCGTCGATTACTCGGCTGACGAAGTCGGAGATCAGCGAGATGTAGAGTCGCGCCGAATACCGGATGGCGGGACGATCGGATCGGCCGAATCCCAGCAGGTCGAGCGTGTAAACAGTGTTCGTGCGGGCAAGGGCCTCGACGTTGTTGCGCCATTCGTAAGACCACGCGGCAGCGTGAATGCCGTGGATGAGAAGAATCGGTGGGCCTTCGCCATGCTTGGTGAAGGCGACCCTGCGGTCGCGCCACTCGAAGCCTCCCTCCTCACCGCCGATCAGGTTGGTGAGTTTGTCGACGCCCTTCCGCGCAAACGCGTTGTAGGCAGCGGCGGCGCCGAGGATCGCACCACCGGACAAAAGAATCCTACGCCAAGGTCCTTCGCGTTCGTAGTTCTCCTGCATAATCCTCACATTGGTCGGTCAAGAAAAGCGCGGCTACTAGAGAGTAACCGCGCTCGTCGCACTGCGCACGGGGGAGAAAAATTCTACCTTCGCGAGCGACCCCTCGACCCTGCCTTCTTGCCTCCTCCGCTGCGTCCGCGCGACTTGGAGGCCCCTCCGGACCGGGAGGATTTCTTCGCTCCAGCCTTCCGAGCCCCGGCTTTCCGGGCCCCAGCCTTCTTGCCACTCGCCTTCCCGACCTTCTTCTTCGCTCCCGAGCTTCCCGATTTGCGGGCTTTTGAAGACTTTCCCGCGGATTTTTTGCCGCCGGAGGAGCTTTTTGCCGCCTTCTTCGCCGCTCCACCACCGCTGCTTCCCGCGGACCGTGCCGCAGAAGTCGACCCCCCTGCGCTCGCTCCGCCCGTAGAGCTCCTGCCAGCCGAGGTTGCGCCGGACGCGGCGCGGCCAGCACTTGCGGATGTCGCGCTACCGCCGAACGCACTGCTCGATGCGCCAGAGGATGGACTGCCGCCGAAACTCGAGCCGCTGCTCGCGCCACCTCCACCCGTTCCGCCGCCAACGCTCCCCAGGCCGCCGCCGGTCAGGGTCGATTCCTGCCGTTTCCCGGAGCCCTTTGGCCGGCCCCTTCTTCCTCTCGGAGCTCCGCCGCCGAAGAGATCTTCTTCCTCTTCTTCGTCGTCCGCATCATCACTTTCGCTCACGACGGTAGCGTCGGAATCGACCTCTTCATCATCGTCCGCGTCTTCAGCGCTGTCCCACAGGCGGTCGCTGTGATCCTCGTTGATTGCCCAGCCGCCATCCTCGTCATCGTCGTCGTCGTAAGAACGCTTGCCGCGACTGAAGCCACCCCCGATATCATCCTCGTCGTCGTCCGCAAAACGCAATGGCTCCACTGATTCACCGCTCGGCATGGGTCCTCCCCTAGAATGTCAGCACTCGCACTGTGGTAGCGCGCAATTTTCTGATTTGGCCCGCTGCACGTCGCGTGCCTTGTGCACCGACGCGCGAAGCTACTCCATACTTGCACACCGAATACAACTCCGCTGACGGAAGGTCAAGGAGCAGCTACGGGTGGCTACCGATCTTTCCGGGAATCGGTAGCGAGTCGCTTTGTTATGACACGTACCAGCGCGTCATAAACACACGGGTCGAACTGCTTTCCCGAGTCAATCCTGAGATGCTGGAGAGCCGCCTGAGGCTCGAGCGGTTCCCGGTAAGCTCGCTTCGAAGTAAGCGCGTCGAAGGTGTCGGCCGCGCACAGAATTCGGGCACCCATGGGGATCGCTTCGCCGGCCAGGCCCAGAGGATAACCGGCGCCATCCCAACGCTCGTGGTGGTGCTCGACGTACTTGAGCGGTTTCTTGAGGTGAAACAGCGGCGCGAGGATGCCGAGCCCGATCTGCACGTGTTGCTTCACGTGCTCGAACTCTTCGGAAGTAAGCCGGCCCGGCTTGTTGAGGATGGCTTCCCGAATTCCGATCTTGCCGACATCGTGGAGCCGGCCCGCGACGCGCAGGTCCTCGGCAATCACTGAATCGAGACCAATCTCCTCCGCCAGCTGACCAGCGAGCTCGGCGACCCTCTGGGAATGGCCTCGAAGGTAGACATCCTTGGCTTCCATTGCGTTGATCAGAGTCTCGGCGATGCTGACGGACATGAGCCGCAATGATTCCTTTTCGGCCTCGAGCTCCGCGGTGCGAAGCGCCACTTCTTCGCGGATCAGCATGTCGAGACGACGCGACTCAATGAGCTCCGTTCTTTTGAGGAGAGCACGATCAACGGCTTGCTGGAGGTCCGCGAGCTCCACCGGCTTCATCAGGTAGTCCGACGCACCCGCGGACAAGACCTCTGTCGCGGTCGCAGCGTCGTTGACCGCGGTCAGCATGATGATCGCTAAGTCCTGGTCTATCTCGCGCGCCAGAGGAACGAGCTGAACTCCAGTCATTCCCGGCATGCGAACGTCGCAGAACATCAGCGAGAACGCTCCGTTCTGCAGAATCTGCATCGCCTGTTCGCCAGAGCCTGCAATCTCGACCTCGTATCCGCGGGAGCGAAGAAACTTGCGCAGCGCGAGGCGGATGGTCTCTTCGTCGTCGACGATCAGTATCCGAGTCACTTCTTCGCCTCGCGGTACAGTGGGAATACAACGGTAAACGTCGTGCCGACATTCGGCGTGCTTTCCACTGAGATCGTTCCATCGTGCGCCTGGATGATGCCGTAGCTCACGCTCAGCCCGAGTCCGGTTCCTTCGCCCGGCGGCTTAGTGGTAAAAAACGGCTCGAATACACGCTCGCTGACGGCCGGAGACATGCCGTGCCCAGTATCCGAGACCATGATGTGCACCGCTCGCTGCTTTCGCTGAGTGCTTATCGACAGATGC
>JBBQWD010000013.1:0-14435 GCA_038210945.1 Gemmatimonadales bacterium | reverse complement strand
TGCATGAGCGCGCGCTCGATGATGTGCTCCAGCTCCAGGCCGTTGATTGCGCCCGAGCCGTTCAGCGACAGCAAGTGACCCCACGCTTCAGGGGCAAATCGCCCCCGCTCGTGCGGGCCCATCACCCGAAAAGTGGTCTGTCCAGGAATCCGTTCGTCCATGTCTGGCGTATTTAGTTGTCAGTCGAGCCAAGCTCGACCAGTTTCTCTATAAGTTGTTGTCGCGCAAGCTTTTCCGTATCGAGAACGACATCCGCGGTCTCGTACAGGCCCCGCCTCTTCGCATACAGCTCCCGGAGGGCTACTACCGGGTCTCGGCCCGCCAAGAGGGGTCTGGTCTCCACCCGCTTCAATCGTTTGGCGACTGCTTCGGGTGACGCTCTAAGGTATATGATACGTCCAACTGAATGCAAAAGTTCGACTGAGCTGGTCTGGGTGATCCACCCGCCCCCGGGCGACAACACCATCCCGCTCGACTCGCTCAACTCTTTCGTCAGTGCTGATTCCATGGCGCGAAAGTGCTCTTCGCCCTTGAGCCGAAAGATTTCTCGCACATCCATTCCCGAGCGCCGCTCGATTTCCTGGTCGAAATCGACAAACCGTCTCCCCATCTGCCGAGCCGCCTCCCTGCCGATCGTCGTCTTCCCCACCCCCGGAAGCCCAACGAGGATCAGATGCGGTGACGGCCTAGCGTCCGCGTCTGCCACTTAAGCCAGAGACGTAGCTCTCGTAGTTCCGCCGCGTCTCGCCAAGCGAATCGCCGCCGAATTTCTCGAGGAACGCTTGCGCTACGACGAACGCTGTCATCGCTTCGGCAATCACCCCCATCGCCGGAACCGCGGTGACATCACTTCGTTCCGCCACCGCCTGGGCGGGCTCTCGCGTCTTCATCTCGATCGTCCCCAGCGGCCGCATCAGCGTGCTGATCGGCTTCATCGATGCGCGCACCACGATCTGTTCGCCGTTGCTGATCCCGCCTTCCATTCCGCCGGCCCGGTTGGTTCGCCTGCGCACGCGTCCCGCTTTCACGTTCCGCTCGTCGGCGTCGATCTCGTCGTGCACGTCCGATCCCTTTCTGCGCGCGCCCTCCACGCCGAGTCCGATCTCCACCGCTTTCACCGCGGGAATGGACATGAGAGCCGCGGCGAGACGACCATCGAGCTTCCTGTCCCACGACACGTGCGAGCCCAACCCCACGGGCACGCCATCGCAGATCACCTCTGCGATTCCGCCCAGTGTGTTGCCCTCGGCTTTCGCGGCGTCGATTCTCGCGATCATCTCTTTTTCCGCCGCGCCGTCCAACGTGCGCAGGGGCGAAGCATCCGATGCGGCGTTCAGATCCGCCGGCATTTTCTCGGGCCGTTTGGCGTCGACTCCGCCGAGGTGAACGATGTGGCTCCCCACGGTGATGTCGAACTCGCGCAGGAATCGCTTGCAGACTGCACCAGCAGCCACGCGCGCGGTAGTCTCGCGCGCTGACGCCCGCTCGAGCACATCGCGGGCGTCGTTCCGGTCGTACTTGAGCATTCCCGAGAGATCGACGTGCCCGGGGCGCGGGCGCGTGACCGCTCGCTTTCGCTCCGGATCGCCCTCACGCGACGCCGGATCCATGATCTCCTGCCAGTTCTTCCAGTCGCGGTTCTGAATCAGCATCGCGATCGGAGAGCCGAGCGTTTCGCCGGCGCGCACGCCGGAGAGGATCTCGATGTGATCGGATTCGATCGTCATTCGCCGCCCGCGTCCGTAGCCCTGTTGCCGGCGGAACAGCTCTGCATCCACGTCAGCTGCCACGAGGGGCAGCCCCGCGACCATCCCCTCGAGGATGGACACGAGCGCGGGTCCGTGTGATTCGCCGGCTGTCGTAAAGCGGAGCATAGCTTCCAAAAAGAACGGGCAGGGCCTAAAAAAGAAAGCCCGCCGGAAAATCCGGCGGGCTCTCTGAAGTTTTTTCTCGACCTGTTTGCTACGGGCACGTCGTGGTGAACGTGTTCGGCAGCTGTGCGATGACGACTCCGCGAGCGGTGGCTCCAACCAGCACCAGCTGGCCAGTCGCGACGCGATACGCGGCCTTGATCGGTCCAATGATCGGATCGCGAATCGGGATCGACGAGACACGCTGGTAGCAGCGCGTATCGTAGATCTCGATCAGTGGCTCGGACGACGCCGCGAACAAGAGACGCGTATTCAGCGGGAACGAATTCGGGCCCGTGTTGAGCGGGTGGAAATCGAGCCCAGCATTGCTGACGGTCGTGCCCAGAGTACCCTGCAGCCGCAGCAGCGGATTCAGCAGGTACGTCGAGTCGGCGCGAATTCCCGACAGCGACCCGTCGAAGTTGATCGCTACGCCCTTCACTTGCGCGAAGGTGTTGCCGATGAAGTCCGAGACCGCGGTCGCGGGCGATACACCCTTGTCGATCACGGGGACCGCTAACACCGGGTTCAAATCGTACCCACGGTCGACATCGAATGCGACGGCTCTGCTGCCGAACACGCTTCCGCCCTCACCGAAAATTGCTCTCTGGAAGTTGCCGGAATTGCGCGCGAACGTCGTGTCCCGATATCCAAGCTCCGGCAGGCGCACCGTGACGGCGAACCTGGCAGGCCCGGCGCCGATCAGCTGATTGTACGGCAGGATCACCGTTGAATCGATGCCGTTGGCGTCGAAGCGTATGATTTCGAGCGTATCCGCGCGTCCAGCCGACTGGCCCAGCGCTGGCTCGAAGAAAAAGTGCGACGTGTGGTAGTCCGTCTTGCCCGCGACCGTCACACCGCGCGTCAGATTCTCCCACCTGATCGTGCCATTGAGCTTGTCGAACGGCACGGTCTGGCCGGGTGTCGGGGTCGTCGTGTAGGCCATTATGGTCTCGGTGCATACGCCACCCGCCACGATACACGTCGCGGCCGGGAACTGCGGACGGTCGCTGAAGTCGAACCGGACGCGCTGCTGGAAGGGCAAGCCGCTCGTTCCGGACGTCACTGTCGTGACGCTGTAGACGATGATGTTGGGCAGCGCGTAGCGGAATACTTCCGCGCCGCTGGTGCCGACGTTCAGATCGATGTAGCTGATGTCGGTTCCACCCGAGTTCGCAATGAGAAGGGTGTCGCCCATCGTGCCGTTGCGGTCGCGCGGCCAGGCCGTGAGACCCCATGGGCGTGATCCGACGATAACCGCGGCCTTGAAGGACGAGTCCCCGAGGTTGAAGACCTCGACCTGGTTGCGTTTGATGTTCGTGAGGTACAGGCGATCCTTGCCGGCGTGATACAGTGCGTCGGCGACCTCGCCGCCGAGCGGCAGCGGACGTGTAACGCCTGCGACTACTACAACGGTGTCGATGCGGTCAGCGCCGCTCGCCAGCTTGGCATAGGCCCGTACGCCGTTCGAGTTCTGCGCGAAGACCTGGATATAGGCCGTCGTCGGGAAGCTGGTATACGGGAGATTCATCGCGAACGTGTGCGGCTGGAACGTCAGCTGGCCGTTCGACAGGAACGTCTGCGTATCGTCGATCGGTCCGCCCAGCGTGCTTCTCACTTCGTATCCGAGCTGAGAAATGCCGCTCGGATCGTCCGCTTCGACGTGCACTGTGTCGCTGACTTCTACGCGCTTGCCATGGCCGCAGGCGTTGTCGAATGCCTGGCTGCTCGTGCAGTAGGCGTTGACGACGGGCACCGAGTTGATCTGTGCGGCGGTCTGAACCGTGATCGTAATGCTTGGGCCAACCGCGCGCTGCCCGAGTGAATCTCTCAGGAACGGCGTTATCGTAAGTGTGCCCGGAGTGGCGTTTGCCGGTATGGCAACCGTGTCCTGAAAGGTCAGCGAGTCGAGAAGCGGGCTCGAGTAGACCGCCGAATCGGCACGAACGACAGGGCCGGTAGTCATTAGACCAAGCGATCTTACTTTGAGCGCAGTCTTTCCCATCACTGTCACGAGGATCGACTTGCCAAGCACCGCGGAGCTGCCCGAAGTCGGGCTGATGACTCTGACTTCCGGTGGAGGAACGTTGCCGGTCGCCATGATCAGCGTGTCGATTCCCGAGCTGTTGCCGGCGCCGTCGACCGCCTCGGCGGTGATCGTTACTGGAGTTCCTGCTGGCACGGAGCGAGACGCAAACAGCGTGAATGGCAACTGAATGTCCGTAACCGCGCTTGTGAACGTCGTGTCGAAGATAACCGAGACCGCTCCAATCGCCTGCACGTGGATGGTCTTCAGACCGAGGTTGTCCGAAGCATTCGTGGTGAAGGCGATTACGGTATCCGCCTGCTGTGTTCTTGCGGTAAGCGAAAGCGTCGGCGGAACGCGATCCCGCTGCGGATCGATGGACGTAGAGTCGTTACACGCCGCGACGCCGAGGGAGATTGAGGCTGCTGCAGCGGCTACGATGAGCCCGCGGCGCAGACCGCTATTAGGAGCGATATGCATTCGAGTCACCTTTAACGGGTGGCTGGTGGGATCGGATTCGACGATGCGCCTGGTATCGGCGCGCCGTCATCGATGATGTGGGGCGTGACAAGGATGAGCAGATCACGCTTCTCGTCTGAGGTACGAGTCTCGCCGAAGAGCCTGCCGATGATCGGCAGATCGACGAGGAGCGGAATGCCCGACTTGGACTGCGTTGTCTGCGTGACGGTCAGACCGCCGATGACTGCGGTCTCGCCGTCCCCTACGAGCAGTTGCGTGTCGCCCGACTGCTTGCCGAAGATGAAGCCAACGTCCGACGCAGCCAGCTGCGCATCCGAGTTCTCGGCGTGCAGCAGCAGCAGGATCTGACGGTTGTTCGTGATGTGCGGCGTGACGGTCAGGATGATACCGACTTGCTTCATCTGAACGGTGGCGCGCGGAATCGCGCTCGCGGTCGCGCCGCCGAGGTTGGCGGTGTTCGCATCGAGCACCCGGATCGGGATTTCCTGACCGACCTGGATCGATGCCTGTCTGTTGTCGAGCGTCACGATGCTCGGCTCGGCCTGTAGATCGGCGAGTCGAACTTCCTGGAGCGCGTCGAGGAAGCTGGTGAGCTGGAATTTGCCGAGCGCGGTCGAGAACACGACGCTGAGCGCCGGGTTGATGACTCTGGCGTTGGCGTTGGCGATCGCCGAGAGCGCGTTGCCGCCGAGCAGAATTCTGTCGCCGTTGAAAGGCGTGCCGCCACCGAGAGCGTCAGGAACCCCGTCGCCGTTGGTGTCGATCGGCTTGAGCGTCGCCGGATCCGGCCGCTTCACCAGCTGGCTGAAGAACTGGTCCGTGCCGGTGCCGAGATCGTACGAGAGTCCAATGTCTTCGATGTTCGTTCTGTTGACGAAGATGATCTTCGCCTTGATGCCGACTTGCGGGGTGCGAACGTCGAGGCTGCGCACGTACTGCAGGACGTCGGCGAGGCGGGAAGCCGTCTCCGTAATGATGAGCGTGTTGGTGGTGCTGTCGGCCGCGACCAGTCCGCGTGCTACGCAGGACGGTCTGGCGAGGCTGACGACGTTTCCGCTGGACGGAACCTGCGGGCAGTCTTTCTGGAGCAGCTGCTGGATCGTCGGCACGAGCATGTGAGCGCGCGCGTAGTTGATCGAGATGAGCTGCGTCTGGAGCGGCTCCGAAGCCTGTCGGTTGAGAATGTTGGCGTAGCTGTCGACCGTGATGATGCCTGAGATCGCGTCTTCAGAAGCCGCGAGGCCCTGTCCCGAGAGAATCGCGCGCAGCGCGACGTCCCACGGCTGATTGCGGATCTCGGCTGTCACGGTGCCGTTCACGTCTTTGCCGACGACGATCGTGCGCCCGGAGAACGCCGCGAACGACGCGATGACGTCGCGAATGTCGGTGTCCTGGAACGTGACCGTGATGGGCGGCTGCTGCGACTGCTGGGCCTGCGAGAAGAGCGCTACTGGCTTGTCATAGGTGGACCCCAGACCCGCTGGTGCTGGTGCTGGCGCGGGCTCTGAGACAGCCGTGTAATCCACTGCGTCAACCTGCGGAATCGTCGACTCGACCCGAGCAACTACTTTTGGCGTCGAGTGAACGGGCGCCGGAGTCGTGCGAACAACGGTCCGGGCTGGCGTCGGCGTTGTCGACTTCGCGGCGGCAGCGGCATAGTACGCCTTGTCGCCGAGCGAGGACCACGAGGAATAGTCGGCCGTCTTGCCGCCGGTCACTGCAACGCGAACTTCGGCGTCGTTGCGCTTCACTTCATATGGGTGCTTCGCATCCAGCTCGATCACGACGCGAACGACGTTCGGACGGAACTGCGAGTAGCGAATGTTCGTGATGCCACCGCGCGCGATCCTGTCGTAGCCGCGGTGCGACATGTCCAGAGTGGCTCCCTTCAGATCGATGACGACCCGGGCGGGCGATTCGAGCGTGAAGTCCTGCACTTCCGCGGCAGCGTTCACCCCGATCACCACTTCAGTCTTCCCGGATGACGGGACAACACTGACAGAGCGAACGGTTGCAGCCGTTGAGGGCAGAAACAGGAGCGCCGCAGCGGGCAGCGCTTTCAGAAAACTCATTGACGGAGCCTCATTTTGCTCGAATCGGGCGGCTGTATCGGCAGAAGCTCCTGACGACTGTAGCCAAACTCTTCGATCGTGAAAATCACAGCCTTCTCCTGAATGGCCGCGACACGCATTCTGCCTATCGCCTGACCAACCTTCACCTTGTACTGTGTCTTAGACGTGACATCGCGCAAAACCGCAACAGAATTCTGACCGCGAGGATCGTAGGCCACAGCGACCAGCTTCAGGTCGCTGAGGAGGGGACGCAGATCGCTCGTCGTAAGCAGCGAGACGAATGGATCACGCCGCGAGCCGCCGTCGTACTGGAAGATCTCGCGGTTGATGAGCACCTTCGGCGCGGTATCCGCGGCTGCGACAGGCAGTGCCGCAGCGGCCGGCTTCCTGGTGGTGTTTGGGGTCGGAGGCGGCGGCGTTGGAGCCGACGTTTTGGCCGCGGTATTCGGATTCGGTCGCACCGCTGCCTGCGCCTTCGCCTGAGCGGAAGCGCCGCTCGCCAGCGCGGCGACGAAGATCAGCGCGAAAGAGATTGAGCTCTTCATTATTGTTTCACCGCTGATGGCGGTGCGTAGGGCGTTGTGCGCGCGACGTAAGTCTGCACCTGGAACTCGGTGTCGACGAGCGATTCCCCCTTCTTCACGCGGGCTTTCGTCTTGTCCGCGATCGGATGGAGCTTGATGATCATCGTCACCGGCGCGATGATGCGGTTCAGCGAGCCGACGTTGCTGAGGAACTGGCCCACCGGGTGGTAGCCGCCGATGACGGCGAGCTTGTAGCGATAAGTGTCGAACTGCTCGCCCTGCAGAACCGGCATCGGCTCCACGGTGGCGAGATCGAGTCCGACGCGTCGCGCGGCGGTCGAGATGTCCTCGAGAAGCGCGGGTACCTCGTTGCTCCTCGGCACGAGCTGGCGCATCACTTTCAGGCTCTGATCGTACTCGGCTGACTGCGCGCGGAGCTTCTGCAGACTGCCCGACGCGAGGTCCGCTTTCGCCTGCTGGTTTTTCTTGTCCAGCGAGTCGACGTGTGCCGATATGACGGTCAGCTCCTGGGCTTTCGGCCTGTAGACGAAGTACCCATAGACTACGAGAAGCAGAACGGCGGCCCCACCGAGGCCGATCCACTGTTTCTCCTTTTTGGTCATGTTGTCGAGGAATGACATTAGCGCACCGCCGAAACGATTAGTGGGACTGTCTTGATCGCGAACGCCGGCGGAGATTGCGTCTCGGCCTCGAGAGTGAACTCCGTGATTTCCTTTCCTTCAGCCTGAACGAGATCGGATCTCGACAGCTGAACGTTCTGGATGAACGGCGACGCCTCCAGCGACTTCATGAAGCGCGTGAGCGCCTGAATGTCGACGGTATGCCCGACGATTCTGAACTTGAGATCCTTCGCGGTGGCGAGAAGCGAATCGGCTCTCGCCTTCTTTGCCTTGTTTCGTTCTGCCGCTCTCTGGGCCGGCGACTTCGAGCTATCGCTCGACACCTTGATTGCGGCGGTGTCAACGGCAGCGGCGCTCCGCGGAGCGCTTGTTTGTGTGATTTCCGTCAGCCAGGTGTACTGGGGCAGAGCGTTCGAGATCTCGTACATCAGGTGCGACCAGAGATAACGCGAGTCGTCGATCGACTTGATGATCGCGATCTGCTGGTAGAGCGAGTCCCGCGTGGCTTCCGCCTTCGCCTTTGCGTTGAGGACGGCGCCGTACTGCGCCGAGTCCTTGACGGCCTTCGTCTCGCGCGCTTCGAGGAGCGCGGTCCGGGCTGTCTGGCTGATGAACATCAGAACTATCAGAGCGACCGCCACACCTGCCGTGGCAACACCGCCCAGCATGTACTTGTCGGTCATGTTCTCGGTCAACCCGGCAAGCCATGCTGGCGGCTTGAGGTTGAACTCGAACTTCGTCGAAGTGGCGGTACTCGCCCGACGCTTTTTCTTGCCGTCCCCGGGAAGGAGATTGATCTCGATCATAAAGTCTCTGCTCGAGGGTTAGTTCTTGCGGAGAGCAAGGCCGATCGAGAGCATCAGGAGAGGCGCGACCTCGTCGGTCACTAGCGACTCCAGCGCGCCTTCTCGCACCGACATCGTGGCGAGTGGGTTCGCGAGCTCGACCGGCTTCTTGAGCCGTATTCCAAGTGCTTCAGTCAGACCTGGCGTGCGCGAACCGCCGCCGCAGGTGTAGACGGCTTTCATTTGCCCATCGCCCTTGAGCGATGTCGCAAGGAACGCAATCGCGCGCTCGAGCCCCGTAGCGATCTCTTCGGTGCGCTGAGCGATCACCGAGTCGAGCTGTGCGGAGCGATCGTATCCTCTGATCAATGCCTCGGCGTCTGCGGCCGAGAGGCCGTGCTCGCGCTGAAGATCTTCGCGAATGCGGCGTGTACCTATAGGAAGGTCGCGGGTGAGAATCGGGACGCCGTCGTCCAGAATGTTGATGTTGGTGACTTCGTGACCAATGTTCACGAGGCCGACGGCACCGCTCATCGCGGCCGGGTAGTTGAGCTCAAAAGCGTTGTGAAGCGCGAAGGCGTCGACGTCCATGGAGCTTGGCGTAATGCCGGCTTCAGCGAGGATGCGCAGCTTGGCTTCGACCAGGTCGCGCTTCGCCGCGACGAGGAGAACGCTCATCTCGTCCCTGCCGTCGCCGTCGGCATCGAGAATCTGGAAATCCAGCTCGACGGAGTCGACATCGGGAACGTGCTGCTCCGCTTCCCAGCGCATTAGCTCGCGAGCCTGCGCTTCTTTCACGCGCTCGGTCTTGATGCGCTTGATGATGACGTCGCGGCCACCCACGGCGGCAACGACCGCTTTGGTGTTGGCGCCCACTGACTCGATGGTCGTGCGGATCACGTCGGAAACCAGATGCGGATCCATCACTTCGCCATCCACGATTGCATCATCGGGGAGCGGAGTGATTGCGACCTTGACCAGTTCCGGTGTCGACTTCGAGTGATCGATGACGGCGACCTTGACCAGGCCGGATCCGATATCGAGCCCTACGGTAGTCTTTTTCCGGCCAAATAACGCCATCGCGGCCCTTTGTGGGTGAAGAAGAAGCGAGTTTTTATCAGGCCGCGCGCCGCATTCTTAATAGTCTTGAAGCGTGCTACCCTAAGAACTCTGTTTGCTTGCATTTACGTGGAGACTAACCAGTGCAGTTCTGCAAAACGGTCGGTCACCAATCGTTCGAACTAAGACACGATTCAATCGGCGGGAAAGTAACGATGGGCTGGCACGGTCCTAAAAAAGCTCCGACCACGCGCGCTCCGAAATTCGGTCGATAGTTATCGAATCTTCAGAGCCTTTCTTCGCCCTCACCACCACTCCGATTCTCCGCGCCACTCCCGAGTTCGGAGAAGCGCTCCCTGCATCGGCGACGAGCCAGTACAGCGATGAATCGAGTCTCGTGATATAGACGACTACCGGCGCATCATGTCCCTCGATCTGGCGGGATCTGGTCTCGCCGACAGCGAGCGGCTCGTTCGCGGAAGAAGACAAGGAGGTAATCGCGGTCTCGATCGCCGATTCCGCGGCTATCAGTGCGGTCTGCCGGTCGGCCGCCGCTCTCCCGATGTGCGTCTCCTCGGTCGTGCCGCTGAAAGCGCCCGCGATCAGGGCGGCAATCAGCAATAGTGCGAGGAGCACGGTGGGGAGCGCGAAGCCGTCTCTACTCAGCCATGTCACCTGTTGCGGATCGCTATCGCGACCGTCGCTGAGTCGCCCGGCGCAGTGACTCGACCCTCCACCACGATTCGCTGCCTGCTCTCGGCTCGCGCGGTGATGTCGACCCTGGCGATGGCGAGCGGTGACCCTGCCGACGGCAGTCGGTTGCCCGACCCATCGAAGTACTCGAAGAGAAGGCCCGTGTTGCGTGGGTTCGAGCTGTAGTCGCGGTAGGGTCCCGAGAGGGGCTGGATCGCGCCGCATCCGGTAGTGCCAACTGCGTTGCATCGGCGGTACCCGAGATACCACCGGCCGTCCGACGCGCGGTAGAGACTGTATCTGCCACGCCTGATGAATCGCACTGGCGCGCCAATCCTTACCTGAGCGCTCAACGGCGTCTCCAGGTCGAGAACAAATCCGGGACAGGCAGTTTCCGGTGCACGTGCCGCGAATCCCGTGACCCTGTGTCGTTCCCAGTCGCTCTCCCCGTCCAGCGGATCGCGATGAAACACCGCGATGTCGCCGGTATCGGGCTGCACGAGGAAAGCGGTCAATGCGTTGCCGCGGCCGGATGACGCGCTGGGCAGACCGACACCGGTGGCGCCGTTCGTGTTGCACACGATCGAGCTTCCGATGTTCGCAAAGAACTCGATGGCCGAGTCCGCCAGCAGTCTTACAGTGTCGGCGGTTGACATCCCGCGTATGTCAGTCGACAGCAGCTCGATAGCGTCGCGCACGCTTTCGCGTGCGTGCAGCAGCTCCGTCGTGCCACGATAGAAGCGCTGCTGGCGAATGAGGGTAAGTCCAACCGTGCCCCCAAGCAGACCAATCAGCGCCAGCACCACCGCGACCTCAGCCAGGGTGACTCCTCCAGGCCGCGAGCACACTCGTGGCGTACTTGGGCTCAAGGCGAACACCGCAGCGTACCCCGATAGACGTCAGTGCGAAAACCCTGTCGGGCCGGGTAGGTGATGGATTCCATCACGCTCAAGTGGGAAGAGTCGGAACCGCCCACCGACCACTGGGATTCGACGCGCCCGAACGCCTCGTGACCACTGATTGCGCTGCGACACCCGGCGCGCAGCATCTCGAGCCTGGTCGCGGCAATTCTGCCGGCGCGCTCACGGGCCGCGTTCACGGTCAGCTCACGACCCACGATCGCGCTTGTTGCAACCAGGGCGAGACCGCCCACGGAGAACAGGAAGATTGCGACGACGATCTCGATCAGCGTGTAGCCGATCCGCAGGCTGGTGCGCATCCGTCACGATGCGCCATTCGCTGCCGTCCGCGTCATTCGACCTTAGCGAGTGAAACCAAAACCCCGCCGCCACCCACAAAAGAAAAACGGAGCGTCTTTCGACGCTCCGTTTCTCTCAGACTAGGATCAGCCTAATTACACGCAGGTGATCACACCGTTGGCCATGCTGCACGTCTTCGCTGACTGCGAATGCGTGGCGGTCGCGTCCCATGAAGGCGGCGGGCCGGCAACGTTGTTCACGACTACCGTGACGTTCTGCGACGGGCTGAAGCCCTGAAGGGGAGCCGCTGAAGTCGCGGTTCCACCGAAATACGCACCACCGTTGTCGGCAGCGAACTGCTCTTCGTAGGTCGCCATGTTGCGCAGGTCAGACTTCATCGCTGCGACATACGCCTTGTCCTTCGTGTTCGCGAACTTCGGAATCGCAATCGCGGCAAGAATGCCGATGATGACGACCACGATCAGAAGCTCAATGAGGGTAAACCCCTTTTTGTTACGCATTTGATTTCTCCTAAGCGGTTAGTGAACGGCTAGCCCACGCCGTCAGCACCCAAAAGACTGGATGTTCTGCATTACCGTAACTCCAATAATGGCAGGTTGGTTGCCAACTCCGCTGCCAATTATAACTCTTTGTGGGACAACGTCTTACGCTGCTGAGCTCAAGTCATCGAGTCGCTCAAATTCGTTGCAAATTGCCACCGTAAACGCAATATGCGTGTCCCTCGTGGGCCCGGGGGATGGGTAAGAATCAGACCCTTGCTTGTAAAGTCACCAACCTGTCCGCCGCTTTCTCCAGCGTCTCGGTCTTCTTACAAAAGGCGAATCGCGTAACCGAGCTCCCGAACTCCGGCTTTGAGTAAAAACTCATACCCGGCACGGTCGCGACCCCCACTTCCTTAGCCAGCCAGATAGCAAACTCGCGCGATTCGAGACCCGAAATGTCCGAGAAATCCGCCAGTATATAGTAGGCTCCCTCCGGTGCAGAGTACTTGAACCCCGCCTCATCGAGCGCTGCGCACATGATATCCCGGCGAGCACGATACTCGAGCCCGAGATGATTGTAATAGTCGGCGTCGAACGCCATCCCGACCGCACCCGCAGCCTGCAAAGGAGCCGGCGCTCCCACCGTTAAGAAGTCGTGCACCTTCCGAATCGGTGATGTGAACTCGAACGGCGCGATCGCATATCCAAGTCTCCACCCCGTGCACGAGAACGTCTTCGACAACCCAGAGATGGTTACGGTGCGCTCGCGCATGCCTGGCCACGTAGCAAGAACGTGGTGCCTACCGGCGTAGCGAATGTGCTCGTAGATCTCGTCCGTGATCGCGATCACATCGTACTTCTGACACAGCTCCGCGATCAGTGAGATCTCTTCGCGCGTAAAGACTCGGCCGGTTGGATTATGCGGCGTATTCACTACAATCGCCCGAGTCTTGTTCGAGAAAGCAGCGCGTAGCTTGTCGGAATCAAGGCGCCAGTCGGGCGCCTCTAATGGGACGAAGACCGGCTTGGCCCCCGCGAGGATCGCGTCGGGCCCGTAGTTCTCGTAATACGGCTCGAACACGATCACTTCATCGCCCGGATCGATCAGCGCGAGGAAAGTCGCCGCCATCGCTTCCGTCGCACCGCAGCACACCGTGATCTCCCGCTCCGGATCCACCGTCATCCCGTACCAGCTTCGGTACTTTTCGGCGATCGCGATCCTCAGCGTCGGGCTGCCCCACGTGATCGCGTACTGGTTGATGTCGCCGTGGATCGCCGCGCACGCCGCGTCCTTCATCGGCTCCGGCATCGGGAAGTCAGGAAATCCCTGGGCGAGGTTGATCGCGCCATACTGATTCGCCACGCGCGTCATCTCGCGAATCACCGACTCGGTAAACGTGCTCGCTCTCTTTGCTGTTCTTGTCATTGTTTCCGGGTAAGCAGCTCCGTGAAATTGCTACCGGGCCGCTCATTTCACAAATCGGGACTACCCGGGCGGCTTGCGCGAGAGACCCATCGCCCGCGGCCGCTCCGTTCCTTTGACTCGCAGATATCCCACCACGATCATCGCGAGCTCCCCGGCGCTCTCCGATCCGCTCGCGAGAAGACTTCTGCTCCCCGTCTCCGAAACGACCGCGTCCTGAAGCGCATGACCGAACAGCGCCACCACGAACCGGATCGCGCGATCAGGATGCTGGTGGCCGATATCCTCCTTCCGATCCCTCAACAGAGCCTCGAACAGCTTGAGCGATTCCAGCCGTCGCTCTTCAGCTCTCTCGCGGAATTCGGAGTCAGCGTGAGTATGCGCGTACAGCAGCAGGGAGCGGATGAGCGACTGGCGACTCCGATAACCTTCCACCATACCGGCAACCACCGTCGTCACCAGCTCGATCGTGGGCGTGTCCACCCACTTCGCCGGATCCAGTGCGAACTGGTTTGCCGCCAAGAGGTCAGCGAAAAAACGCTCATAGACCGCGCGCAGAACCGCGTCCTTGTCCGGAAAGCGCTTGTACACTGTCCCGACCGAAACCCCCGCGGCGGCCGCGATCGCCGGAACAGTCGCCCCTTCCAGGCCCACGAAATCCAGCATCTGCTCGGCCGCATCGAGCAGCCGCTCGAGGGTGTGTCGACCCCGCTCCTGCACGACCGGCAGCGCCAACTCGCCCCGTCCGCTCATCAAACCGGCCGATCAAAGAATCTCATAAGTGAATCATAGTTCACCAAAAAGCGAACCGCAATTCACCTTTTGGCAATAGGTCGCAAACGCTGTCCCTGCCTATATTTGCAAAACGATGCCCCGTCATGCACGCTCCGCTCTCGCGGCCGCGCTCTTCCTCGTCGCGCTCCTGCGACTCCCATCGGCGCTCCTCTACTCCGCCGGGCGGCAGCCCTCGACCGTCACCATCAATGTCATCGACGCCGGCGGCCGCTACCCTCTCGTCAACGCCGACGTGACAGACCTCGCCACGGGGCAGCATCGCTTCACCAACGAGCTCGGTCAGGCCCGACTACTCTGGGCGAGCGATGGGCAGCTGCGGCTTCGG
>JBBQWD010000012.1:0-14990 GCA_038210945.1 Gemmatimonadales bacterium | reverse complement strand
GAGGGTCGGCGACTCGTTTCTGCTCGCGAGCGACGGGCTCACGGGATTAGTTGATGACCGGCGGATTCAGCAGCTGCTGCTCTCTCGCGCGAAGCCGGAGCGGATCGTCGACGCGCTCATCCAGGAAGCGAACGTCAACGGCGGCAACGACAACATCACCGCGGTTGTCGTGCGGGTTCTTTCCGAGGAATCTTCCAACACGGATCGCGAGGTGACTCCGATCCCTCCGGCCCGCACCCATGGATAAGGGCGGCGAAACCGTAGCGGAGATTTCTCAGATTTACCTGGGCAACATCCTCTACGCACTGGAACTGGCGGCCATCTCCCTCGACGACCAGAACAAGACCACCGACGCCTTGTTCTACCGCGGCATAGCAAAAAAACTGGCCGAGGCGCGAGGCAAGGAGTCAAAGCGTGATCGCTGAACGGCTGATCGCTTTGCTGCTGATCGCTGCCGTGGCGTGCGCGCGGGCAGACGAGGGCAAAACGCGGAGCAATTCTGGCTTCACCGAGCTCCCAAGGCTCGATTCATCCTTCGGCCCCCTCCAACAACGCGGCGAGACAGCGACGGGCGTGAATCAGTACACATCCCAACACATCTTCGAGTCGCTGCCGACCGGCGGACGGATCGCGCTGCAGAGGAAAGAGAGCGATTCCCTAGGGGAAGCGGCCATCCGTCAGCACATGCGCACGATTTCGCGGGCGTTCACGAGCGGTGACTTTGCGATTCCCGGTTTTGTGCACGCCACGAGTAAAGTGCCGGGAACAGCGGTGATGAAGCAGTTGAAGGCCGAGATAGCCTACACGCCAAAGGATTTGCCTGGCGGTGCTGAAGTCGTGATCTCCACCAAGAATCCCTTGGCCGTTTCAGCAATCCACGAATTCCTCGCGTTCCAACGGATGGATCATCGGACCGGGATGCATTGAAGAAGGGGCGAGAGCGAAACCCCTCGCATCTTGTACCGTAGGGAACCGGGATTGCTGAGTATCCCATCACACGTGGAGACCTGAATGCTTCCTCATATTTTGAACGGCACACTGCGCGAGCACTACCTCCTGCTTTTCGGAATTGCTGGAAGTATCGCCGCGGTCGTCGGGTTCGTCGCCGCGTGGTTTGGTGCGCAGTTTGGCGCGAAGCGGGCCGCGCGTATTGCCGCCGAAGAGGCAGTGGCACGCGGGGGGCTCGGAGTTGACCGCACTCTGACCGCGTTGGTGCAGGCCGTCGACGCCGTCTCGCTCGAGGTTGAAAGGCTATCAGAGGGTCAGCGCTTCACGGCCCGCTTGCTTTCGGAGCGCCCTGCGGTGATCCCGTCCCCGAGACAGGAAAGTTCTGGCCGGGTCATAACCCCACACTGACCGAGCGCTTGGCCAGAGCTCCTTCCAAGCCAGCCTCGTCAGCCCCAGCGAAAGGGGACATCCGGGCTTTCAAGGGCGCAAAGGCGTGGGAGTCGTGGCTCGCGAAAAATCATCGCGATGTAAACGGTGTCTGGATGCGCCTAGCCAGGAAAAACTCCGGCGCCAAATCCATCACTTATCCCGAAGCGCTGGAGATCGCGCTCTGCTACGGCTGGATCGATGCGCAGAAGCGGGGCGAGAGCGAGACCGCATGGCTGCAGCGATTCATGCCCCGGGCGAAGAAAAGCATCTGGTCGAGAATCAACCGGGAGAAGGCGCTAGCCCTGATCGCAAATGGCCGGATGACTTCCGCTGGTCTCGACGAAGTCGAACGCGCAAAGAAGGACGGGCGTTGGGAAGCGGCGTACGAGCCTGCCAGCACCGCGAAGGTGCCTGCCGATTTCGAGGCCGAGCTGAATAAAAGTCCTCGCGCGCGAGACTTCTTCAAGACCATCAGCGCAACCAACCGGTACGCGATTCTTTGGCGACTACAGACCGCGAAGAAAGCGGAGACTCGCACGAAGCGCATATGCACCTTCATCGAGATGCTGGAGAAAGGCGAGACCATTCATTAGATAAGCGTCATGACCGGCGCCGGACGCATTGTAGTTCGAATCAAGAAAGGAACTGACGGACGCACGGCACTCAGTTGCGAGCGAGCCGACGGCACGACCACCTGGCAGCGGCAGCAAGGCGCGCAGGCGAGCTTCTTCCCTCGTCACGATCTCACCCACTACGCAGTGGAAACGGTCCTCGGTCACACCAATGGTTTTTACGGGCTGGTCGCGGCGGGTTGGGATCTGTCTGATTTTGGAACGCCCTGGCCGCGAGGACAGCTTCCGAAAGACGCCAACCTCTCCGAAATCATTGTTGGGTTTTTCGATCGCGAGCGAGCGAGTGGTCAGATGGGATCCGCGCAGGAGATCAACGACGAAATCGCGCAATTCGCAGACGAGAATGGACTGGCCGCTCCTGAGCGGCTCACCGAAGACGATCTGTCGCGTGTAAGAAAAAGACGCGAGGAGCTGTTCGCACAGTGGGACGCGGTTCGGCCCGGCGATGCGCTGGAGCTGCCATTCGACCCAGCCGGTCTCGTCCGGTCAGCAGCAGATTGAGGGTTCCTGCTCTCGCCGTTTGGGCGTCCTTGTTGCTAACTTAAGAGGAGAGCCAGCGCTTTTCCCCGATAGGAACGCGCTGAGCAGAGCGCGTAAGAACCGCGTATCAATCGTAGAGCCGAATCCGGAGAAGGCATGGGCACCGCGACACTTACGGCACCTGAACAGCTTACCGACACGTTTCCGATCAACGGAACGGACTTCGTAGAGTTCTACGTCGGTAACGCGAAACAGGCCGCACACTTCTACCGCAACACCTTCGGGTACAAGATCCTCGCATATCGGGGCCCCGAGACGGGAATGCGCGATCGCGCGAGCTACATCCTCGAGCAGGACAAAGTGCGGCTCGTTCTCACGACCGCACTGAGCCCCGACAGTGAGATTGCCACGCACGTGCACAAGCACGGCGACGGCGTTAAAGACATCGCGCTCTGGGTTGACGACGCGCGGAAAGCATTCCGGCTCGCGGTCGAGCGCGGAGCCAAGCCCGCGTACGAGCCGAAGTCGCTCGTGGACGAGGACGGCGAAGTCGTGATCGCGGGGATCCACACGTACGGCGAGACGATTCACAGCCTCGTAGAGCGCAGGAATTACAAAGGGCAGTTCATGCCGGGCTTCGTTCCGTTCGCCGGCAAGGGTGAAGGCGAGGGTGTCGGCCTCAAGTACATCGACCACTGCGTCGGAAATGTCGAGCTCGGCGCCATGAACAAGTGGGTGAAGTACTACGCCGACGTGCTGGGCTTCACCCAGCTCATCTCCTTCGACGACAAGGCGATCTCCACGGAATACTCGGCCCTCATGTCGAAAGTCGTCGCCAACGGCAACGGCCGCATCAAGTTCCCGCTCAACGAGCCCGCCAAGGGAAAGAAGAAATCGCAGATCGACGAGTATCTCGAGTTCTACCAGGGGCCGGGATGCCAGCACATCGCGATTGCGACCGACGACATCATCGACACGGTTACCAAGCTCAGAGACAACGGCGTTGAATTCCTCCGCGTTCCGGGCACCTACTATGACACCGTTATCGAGCGTGTCGGCCATATCGATGAGGATCTGGCGCCGCTGCGCGATCTGGGAATTCTCGTCGATCGCGACGAGGAGGGATATCTGCTGCAGATCTTCTCGAAGCCGATGGAGGATCGTCCCACGCTCTTCTACGAGATCATCCAGAGGAAAGGCGCGAAGAGCTTTGGCGCCGGAAACTTCAAGGCGCTGTTCGAAGCGCTCGAGCGCGAACAGGATCTCCGCGGCAACCTGTAGACCATGCCCATCTATCACACACTCGGACAGATTCCCAGGAAGCGGCACATTGCGTTCAAGAAGCCAGGCGGAGGCATCTACGCCGAAGAGCTAGTGGGGCACGAGGGATTCACGGGTACGTCGGCGCTCATGTACCACATCCATCCGCCCACGACAGTGAAGTCGGTGCGTCGGGTGCGAGAGATCAAGTTCGAGGCGGACCCCGATCAGACACTTCACCACCGGCATTTCCTCACTTCGCGCGTGAAGAAAGGTGGAAGCGCCACGCTGGATCGCATCCCGTTGCTGTTCAATCAGGACATCGCGATGCTCTACGTAGAGCCCGATGAGAACGACGCGCATTTCTACCGGAACGCGCAGGCCGACGAACTGGTGTACGTCAGCAAGGGCAAGGGAGTTCTGGAGAGCACCTACGGCGTGCTGCCTTTCCACGAGGGCGATTATCTCGTCATCCATCGCGGGATCCTGCACCGCTATCGTTTCGATCTGAATGCCGAGCAGCAGCCGAAGCTGGTGATCTTCGAGAGCAGGGGACACGTGCGGTGGCCGAAGCGCTATCGCAACGAATTCGGCCAGCTGATCGAAGGCGCCCCTTATTCGGAGCGCGACATCCGGCGTCCGACGTTCGTCGAGCCGATCGACGAGATGGGCGATTTCCCGATTCTGGTGAAGCAGTACGACGGCATCAACGAGATCGTGCTCGACCATCACCCGCTGGATGTCGTAGGCTGGGACGGCTACTTCTACCCGTGGGCGTTCAACATCAATGACTTCGAGCCGATCGTCGGGCGCGTGCACCAGCCGCCTCCGGTTCACCAGACTTTTCAGGGCGACGGATTCGTCGTGTGCTCATTCTGCCCGCGTCCGTACGACTTCCATCCCGAGGCCGTTCCCGCTCCGTACAATCACAGCAACGTCGATTCCGACGAAGTGCTCTACTACGCGTCAAGCGAGTTCATGAGCCGCAAGGGAATCGAGTTCGGCAGCATCACGCACCACCCGGATGGAATTCCACACGGCCCGCACCCGGGCCGCGCTGAGGCAAGCATCGGCGCCAAATACACCGACGAGCTGGCGGTGATGATGGACAGCTTCCGTCCGCTCAAGGTCGCCAAGCAGGCGCTGGAAATAGAGGATAAGGACTACCACAAGTCGTGGCTGCAGGGGCAGCACGCGCAATTCAATCCTCCCACGAGCTGAGCCTGAAGTCGAAATGAGCGAGGCCCTTTGGACACCCTCGCCCGAGCGCGTCATCAAGGCGAATATGACCGAGTTCCTCCGGTACGTAGAGGAGCGCGGTGGTCCGCCGGTGCCCGATTATTCTTCCGATTCGTACTGGCAGCTGCACGAGTGGTCGGTAAATAATCCGGAGCGATTCTGGTCGCTCATCTGGAGATTCTGCGGGATCGTCGGCCACCGCGGCACTGGAGGCGGCGCCGAACGAGTTGGAGTAGGCCTCGACCACATGGGGCCGCCCGATCCGGAAAAGGGACCCCGCTGGTTCCCTGACGCGAGCCTCAACTTCGCCGAGAACCTTCTCCGCTTCAGCGACGACCAGCCGGCGCTGGCGTCGTGGAACGAGCAAGGACACCAGCGCACTCTGACCTTCAAGGAGCTGCGCGAGGCGGTGGGAACTCTGGCCCTCGCGCTCAGTGCCTCCGGCGTGCAGCAAGGCGATCGCGTCGCCGGCTGGCTCCCGAACATTCCGGAAGCCGTCATCGCCATGCTCGCCGCGACATCACTCGGCGCGATTTGGTCGTCGTGCTCACCCGATTTTGGCGCCCAGGGAGTGATGGACCGCTTCGGTCAGATAGAGCCGAAGGTGCTCTTCGCCGCCGACGGATATCTGTACAACGGGAAGGAGATCGATCTGCTCCCGCGTCTGAGACAGATCGCGTTTCGCATTCCATCACTCGAACACGTGGTGGTCACGCCGTACAGAAAGCAGTCCCCGGATCTGGACGGTGTACGCAAAGGGACGCTGTGGTTGCGTTTCATCGCCACGCAGTGGGAAATCGCGAAAACCAATCAGACGCCAGCCGAAGGAGCACAGCGGAAGACGCCTCCACACGGTGTTCTGAGGACGACTCCCGCCCATGGTGTCCCGAGGATGAAGACCCCCCCGGAAGGGAATCGCATGGAGACACAGCATTTCGAGGTGAAGCCGCCGGGCTTCGAGCGGTTCCCGTTCGATCACCCGCTTTACATCATGTATTCGTCGGGCACGACCGGTCTCCCCAAGTGCATGGTGCACAGCGCCGGCGGCACCCTCATCCAGCACCTCAAGGAGCTGATTCTTCACACCGATCTCAAGCGCGAAGACTGCATCTTCTACTACACGACGTGCGGGTGGATGATGTGGAACTGGCTCGTGAGCGCGCTGGCCGTCGGCGTGAAGACAGTGCTCTACGATGGGGCTCCGCTCTCACCGACGCCCGACATTCTTTGGGAGATGGTCGACCGCGAGGGAATAACCATCTTCGGAACGAGCGCGAAATACCTGGCGCTTCTCGAGAAGAGCGGGATGGAGCCGCGCAAGAATCACGACCTCTCGAAGGTCAAGGCAATCCTGTCGACTGGTAGTCCGCTGGCGCACCACAGCTTCGACTACGTCTACAAGAAGATCAAATCGGATGTGCACCTCGCCAGCATCAGCGGGGGCAGCGACATCATCTCCTGCTTCGTGCTGGGGAATCCGATTCTGCCCGTTTATCGCGGAGAAATTCAGACGCCTGGACTCGGGATGGCGGTCGATGTGTTCGACGACCGCGGCCGGCCGGTGAGACTGATTCCGGGCGAGCTCGTATGCACGCGCCCGTTTCCCAGCATGCCGATCGCGTTCTGGGATGACCCCGATGGATCGAGGTATCGCGCCGCCTACTTCGATTATTTCCCGGGAGTGTGGCGACACGGGGACTGGGCGGAGATCACCCGAAACCGGGGCTACATCATCTACGGGAGGAGCGATGCCACCCTCAATCCAGGCGGCGTGCGGATAGGAACGGCCGAGATCTACCGGCAGGTCGAGCAGCTGCCGGAGGTCGTGGAAAGCGTGGCGGTAGGGCAGGAGATGGACGGCGGTTCGTCCGGCGACGTTCGCATCGTCCTTTTCGTGAAGCTCCAACCGGGTCTCACGCTCGACGACACGCTGCGTGAGCGCATCTCGTCACGGCTGCGGGAGAACACGACGCCGCTTCACGTGCCGAAGAAGATCATCCAGGTTGAGGACATCCCCCGGACGATCAGCGGAAAGATCAGCGAGCTGGCTGTGCGCGAAGTGATTCACGGGCGTCCGGTAAAGAACACGGAAGCGCTGGCGAATCCACAATCACTTGGTTGTTACGAGAGGCTGGAAGAGCTGCGCAGCTAGCGCAGCGGTGACCAGCCGCGCACCGGTGACTTAGTGCTGCGCGATCGCTGAGGATTGGCGCTTGGCGGTTGCAGCCAGCGCGTTCACCATGTCCTGCAGCTTCGGACCGCGGCCCGGCTCCGGAGAGCCGATTGCCAGATCGGTCTGGTAGTGCGAGACACCGTAGCTGACTCCCGATTTCCGCTCGACGGTTATTCCCCAATTCTGGTCCTGCTCCACGTCCGCGACAGGAGCGGCAGTGCCATTCTGGGGAAGCGCGTGAGACTCCACCTGCGCGAGGAAACTCATCCAGTCGGGCGAGCCCTTCACATTCGCTTCGCAAACCGAGCTGACCCAGCGGTCTTCGCCGTACTGCGAGTCCCGCTTCGAGATCGGGCCACAGTCGTAGGTGGCGCGCACGAAGTTGTCGACGCGCTTATCGGCGCTAGTCGGGGCTGACTCGTAGTACTGATCCCACCAGAGGAGGAGGCGGCCGGTGGTCGAAGCGCCTGATTGGCGGATGATCACCAGGTACTGCGGATTGCCGAAGCTCGAATACCAGATCCTGATCTCACGCTCGTCCTTTGCAAGCTGGGCGGTCGAGAGTGGCGCGAGTCCAACGGTGAGAGCGGCTGCGTCCTTCGTCTCGAAGAGCGCCGCGGAGATCAGACCAGTCTTGTCGTTGAATGACGCCTGCTGCTGCGCGAAAGAGGAACTCGAAATTGCGAGCAGGAGCGAGGCAGCGATCGGGAGTCGGCTCATGCATCTACGACGCTTTAACTCGCGCCGAGGTCACATAGTATGACCTCATCCGTACAAACCATGTAAACAGCTGATACAGCTGTACTTAGCCTGTGGAAAGGCCCTCAAAGAGGCCTTCGTCGCCACCAGTTAGAGCGACTTGAGCCTCCGCCCGAACACCTGGCAGTAGTAGAGGCCGCCGGCCGACGATCTGGCGATCGCTATACCGGTTTCTACGACGTTCGAATTGAGGATATTCGCCCGGTGTCCCTTCGATGTCATCCACCCCTCAACTACGGATTCGGCGTTGGGATAACCAAGCGCGACGTTCTCGGCCAGTCGGCCGAAAGGGTAGGCGACGTAGCGCGCGCGATCGCCAAGCGTCGGAAGGCTCGACTCGGGAAGTACGTGCGACATTTTCTGGAAGTGCGCCATGTTTCGCGCCTGGATCACCGCCATCTGGTCCAGCTGCTCGTTGTAAACGAGGGCCGGGAAACCCTGATGTCTTCGCTCAGCGTTGATCAGGCCGAAGATGCGGGCTTCGGTCGCGCCAAAACGATCCTTCGCGCCGCCTGAAGCCGGGGAAGGAGCGGGGGATGGAGAAGGGCCCGCTGCCGGTACCGTGCAGTTGGAGGCGATCGCTGCAACCAGGGCAGAGAGAAGAAATCTCGACGCTCTCATACCTCATATAACGATTCATCATTCCGATCGTTCCAGCGCGTCGCGGATCCGGCGTGGTTCCAGCTTCGTACGCCTCGCCGTGAACACCCGGAGCCACCTGGCGCTCTTGTAAAGCTCCTCGGAAAGCGACGGCAGGTTGATCGTTCCGATCCAACCTTCCCCGGTCAGGCGCTCGACCTTTCCGGTTCGTCTCAGAACCGGGATATCGAGCCCGAGCATCTGCGTCTTTGCGGGATAGTCGAGAAGCAGTTCGCCGGGGGCGAGCCCGAACTCCTTTGCGAGGGTGTTCTCCGTCGCGGCGACGCGCTTCCGATCGCTCGCAATCCACTCCACCTTGTCGTCATCGAGCTCCGCCGCCGGCCACTCGGCCGCGCGCTTGTAAAGCTTGCGCCCCTTCAGCGCGACCAGCAGCTGCGACGGCAAAGCGCTCTCGAGCCTGTGCATCAGCCCTTCGTCGGTGTAGCGCGCCAGCGACTGGACATCGACCACCCCTGCCTGGAGCGCGTCTTCGACCAGCCGCTTATACATGGCTGTCGCGCTGCGCACCGCGTGATGCCAGTAGACGTTGCGGTACATCTGGTATTTCGCGAAGAGCAGAGACTCGAGCGCCGACAGCGCCTTCTCCTGCACCCCGATGGCGCGACGGCCGGTCTTCGGGTCGTCCACCAGCACCAGAGAATTCGTGAGGCGATCGACGTCGATCTCTCCGTAAGGCACGCCACACATGAAGGCATCGCGCTTCAGGTACTCGACTTTGTCGAGGTCGAGCGAACCGGAGATGAGTCCCTGTAAGGCGCTCCCGCTGCGGCCGCGAATGAGATCGAACACTCTGACCGGAGCATCCGTTCCAAGGCGCGCCGTCAGGAGCGACGCGACGCTTCCCTCGGTTATGAGGGGTCGCGCGACATCCTCATGGTGAAGGGCGCCGATCTCCTCGAGCGCGTGCGAGAACGGATAGTGACCGACGTCGTGAAGGAGAGCCGCCGAGCGAACGATCGCCTGCTCGTCTTCGGTGATCGAGGCGGAATCTTCCGCTTCGCAAAGGAGCGCGAGAGTGCGCCGGGAGAGGTGGTGGGTTCCGAGAGCGTGCTCGAAGCGGGAGTGCGTTGCGCCAGGGTAAACGAGATAGGTCCACCCGAGCTGGCGCACATACCTCAATCGCTGGAAGACCTCAGTGTCGACGAGGTTGAGTGTCAGCTCGTCGACGCGAATGTTGTTCCAGACCGGGTCGCGCAGTATCTCGAAGTGCACGGCCCTCGTTGTGCCCGTTATCCCTTCGGGCCGGCGTTCTTGATCGCCGGATCGACGCTGCCGAACTTCTCAAAGTTCTCGCGGAACATGCCGGCGAGCTTCTTCGCCTGTGCGTCGTAGGCCTCGACATTCGGCCACGTTCGGCGCGGATTCAGCACGCCCGACGGAACGCCCTTCACCTCGATTGGGATCGCCAAGCCGAAGAATGGATCCATCTCTTTCCTGACATCGTCAATGTCCCCAGCGAGCGCCGCATTCACCATCGCCCGGGTGTAGGCGAGCTTTATTCGCTTTCCGGTGCCGTACGGGCCTCCGCTCCAGCCGGTGTTGATCAACCAGACGTTGGATCTGTGCTCACTGAGAAGCTCTCCCAGCATCGACGCGTATTTCGTCGCATGCCACACCAGAAAGGCGGCGCCGAAGCAGGCACTGAACGTCGGCTGCGGCTCGGTAACTCCTCTCTCGGTACCGGCCACCTTTGCCGTATAGCCGGAGAGGAAATAGTACATCGCTTGCCGCGGTGTGAGTTTCGCGATCGGGGGCAGCACGCCAAACGCGTCGGCCGTCAGGAACACGACGTTTCGTGGATGCCCGCCACGCCCTCCTTCGACGAAATTCCTGATGTAGTGCAGTGGATATGAAGCGCGCGTGTTCTCGGTGATCGACTGATCGGCGAATTTCACCCTCTTCGTTGGCGGATCGAGAACGACATTCTCCAGAACGGTTCCGAACATCTGGGTCGTTCGGTAGATGTCCGGCTCGCTTTCTGGCGACAGGTTAATAACCTTGGCGTAGCAGCCGCCTTCGAAGTTGAAGATCCCCTCGGCCGACCACCCGTGCTCGTCGTCGCCGATCAGACCGCGATTCGGATCGGCGGACAATGTCGTCTTCCCTGTGCCCGACAGACCGAAGAACAAGGCGGTGTCGCCCTCCTTCCCGATATTCGCGGAACAGTGCATCGAGAGAACGCCCTGCTTTGGCAGCAGATAGTTCATCACCGAGAACATCGACTTCTTCAGCTCACCCGCGTACCGTGTCCCGCCGATCAGAATCGTGCGCTCGGCCAGATTGAGAACGATGAAGGTCGTGCTCCGCGTTCCGTGACGCGTGGGATCTGCCTGGAATTCCGGCGCGTGCAGAACCGTGAAATTCGGATCGAAGGTCGGGAGGTCCGTCTGCTCTGGGCGGATGAACATGTTCCGCGCGAATGCCATGTGCCACGCATTCGGCGAGACGTAGCGCACTGACAGGCGGTAGGCGTGGTCGGCGCCACAATAGAGATCCTCGACGAACAGCTCAGGTGAGTCGTTCAGATATCGACGCACGTCGCCGAGCAGCAGTTGATACTTCTCGCCGGAGATCGGCTGGTTGATTTTGCCCCAGTCGACGTCCTTCTCGGAGGCCGGCTCTTTCACCACGAACTTGTCGTTCGGCGAACGCCCAGTATGTGGCGTGGTGACGGCTACGAAGGGTCCCATTTCCGCAAATTCGCCTTCGTCGCGCCGGGCCGCCGCCTTAAAAAGCTCGGGCGCAATCAAATTCCAGTGGACTTCGCCCCGCGGTGCGAGTCCCTGGTTGCTCAGTCCAATGCTGCTTTCGCGCGTGACCGATGTGCGCTGCGGCTTCATCTCAGTTGCCATTACTTGCCTTCCTTCCTCTCACTCACCCGCTGCTGCGCGTCCATTACCGCGACTGCGGCCATGTTCACGATGTCTTGTACGTCGGCACCCTGCTCTAGTACGTGTACGGGAAGATTCATACCGACCAGGAAGGGCCCGATCTTCGTCGCCCCACCGAGATGGTGCAGCAGCTTGTAGGCGATATTCCCCGCGCTCAGGTTGGGAAATATCAGAACGTTCGCCCGCTCCTTCAGCACGCTGAACGAATACGACGACCGGAGAATGTTCTCGTCCATCGCCGTGTCCGCCTGCATCTCGCCGTCGACGACTAGCGCGGGATCCCGCTTCCTGAGAATCGCGACCGCCTTTGCCACCTTCTCCGCCTCGGGGTGCTGGACCGAGCCGAAGTTGGAGAAGGAGAGCATGGCGATCCTCGGCGTGATGCCGAACGTGCGCACGATCCGTCCCGCCGAGTATGCGATCTGGGCCAGCTGTTCGGCGGTCGGATCGATGTTGACCGTCGTATCTCCCAGGAAGATAACGTGCTTCTCGAACACGAGCATGTAGAGACCGCTGACGATCTCGGCTTTGGGATGTGCCCCGATCACCTGGAGAGCGGGCCGGATGGTCTCCGGATAATGCATTCCGACGCCGGAGAGCAGCGCATCCGCGTCACCGCAGGCGACCATCACCGAGCCGAAGTAATTGCCGTTGAACAGAAGCTGGTGCGCTTCGCCGTGACTGAGTCCTTTGCGCTGGCGACGCTTCCAGAGATAGTCCGCGTATTTGTCCCGCTTCTCGGATGTCCCCGGATCTTCGATCAGAATGTCGCGGAGCGAGATGTGGTGCTCTTCGGCAAGGCGGTGGATCGCCTCGCGCTGGCCGAGGAGGATTGGAGAGCCGATTCCTTCGTCGACGATCATGCGCGCCGCGCGAATGATCTTTGGCTCTTCGCCTTCGGGGAATACGACGCTCTTGGGATCGCGCACGGCGCGGTTGATGATGCCCCGCATTATTCCACGCGCCCTGCCAAGGCGCTCCTCGAGCCGCTCGCGGTAGTGTTCGAGGTCGATCATTTCCTTCGCTACGCCGCTGGCGACGGCTGCCCACGCGACCGCCGGCGCCACCCAGAGCAATACGCGCGGATCGAAGGGGAAGGGGATCAGGTAGTCGGGGCCGAATTTCACCGAACGCAGGCCGTAGAGACGCGACACGCTTTCGGGAACGTCTTCCTTCGCCAGCGCGGCAAGAGCGCGAGTCGCCGCCATCTTCATCTCCTCGTTCACTTGCGTGGCGCGCGCATCGAGCGCTCCACGGAAGATGAACGGGAACCCGAGCACGTTGTTGACCTGATTGGGAAAGTCGCTGCGGCCGGTGGCGATGATCGCATCGGAGCGTACCGCGCGGACCTGCTCGGGCAGAATCTCCGGCTCGGGGTTGGCCAGCGCGAAGACGATCGGCTTCTTCGCCATCTTCGCGACCATCTCGCCGTTGATTGCGCCGGCGACAGAGAGTCCGACGAAGACGTCCGCGCCGACGAGTGCTTCGGCGATCGTGCGCGCTCTAGTTTTGTTCGCGAACTTGGCCTTGTACGGATCGAGCTGACCGACCCGACCTTCGTGGACGACACCCTGACGGTCGGTCAGCAGTATGTTCTCGCGCGGCACACCGAGTCTCACGTAGTGCTCCGCCGTCGAGATCGCGGCCGCGCCTGCTCCGGAGAACACGACGCGGATCTTCTCGATCTTCTTGCCGACGATCTCCAGCGCGTTGAGCAGCGCGGCTCCCGAGATGATGGCCGTTCCGTGCTGGTCGTCGTGGAAGACGGGAACCTTCATCGTCTTCCGGAGCGTCTCCTCGATGTAGAAGCAATCAGGGGCGCGGATGTCCTCGAGGTTTATTCCACCGACGGTTGGCTCGAGCAGCTGGCAGAACTTGATGACGTCGTCGGGATTCTCGGACCCGACCTCGAGGTCGAAGACGTCGAGGTCAGCGAACTGCTTGAAGAGGTTTGCCTTGCCCTCCATGACGGGCTTGGCGGCCAGCGGGCCGATGTTGCCGAGGCCGAGGACCGCCGTGCCGTTGGTCACTACTGCGACGAGATTGCCCTTTGCGGTGTACTTGTAGGCGTCGTCGGGATGCGCTTCGATCTCGAGGCAGGGTGCTGCGACACCGGGGGAGTAGGCGAGCGCGAGGTCGCGCTGATTGTTGAGCGGCTTGGTTGGTACTACAGCGATCTTCCCGGGGCGGCCGGAAGAGTGGTACTCGAGGGCATCTTCACGCTTCATTGAACATGGAAAAATGCCACGGACATCGCGTAAGTGCCACAGGGCGCTGGTCTTCCGGCTTTGACCCGGCTACACTTCACGAAGCATGAACTTCGATCACCGCGTCCGCATTCTTCCATCGCCACTCTGGTGGCCGGCGATTTGTTTCCTGGTCGCCGCTCAGTTGGTGCTGACGTTGGCGCCGCTGACCGAAGGGCGATTCGGCGCGGACGCCCGACCGCATGTCGAGGCGGATGGCACGAGTACGCATCACGCCCATAACGCCGCCGATTGTGCAGCGTGCGCGGCGCGCGGTCTCCTGGCGACGGCGAATCCCTCCGCGCAAGTCGCGATTGAATCGCTTCAGTCGGTACTCCCCGGACTCTCAGAGCGCGATGAGCATTTCGCCTCTCTGGGTCAGTCCGCGTCGAGACCGCGGGCACCGCCCTTCAGACAAGCGTAGCACCCCTTTCTACGCGGCAGCCGCTCTCAACGAGCGGCACCACCGTTTCGCCGGCCGAATCGCTTAGGCGAGCGGATATCTGAAACCAACAAAAAAGGATTCTTCAAATGAGAGGACGCTCTATCCTCTGCGCGCTCAGCATTGTTCTGCCGACCGTCGCACAGGCTCAGGTGGCTCCATCGAAGTCGAAGCGGGATTCTGTCGCGCGCGCCGACAGCATCGCGCGCGCCGATTCCATCGCGCTCGTGAAGCAACTGGAAAAGGAGCTTGGTCAGCAAGGCGCAGACACCACCACGACCGTCGCCGCCCAAGGGCCGCGGGCGACCGGCGGTTATATGAACATTGGGTTCGTCGCGCTGACCGATGCCGGCTGGTCGAGCGAGCCTGATGTGGGAGCCATCCAGGTCGGCGACCACGACCCCGACGTCAACGGCTTCTCAATCCCCAATGTCGAGCTAACTCTCGACGGCGCGGTGGATCCCTACTTCAAGGGATTCAGCAGCATCGTCTACAAGCTGGACAAGGACGGTCAGACAGGCGTCGAGCTGGAAGAGGCCTACGTACTGACTACTTCGCTGCCGGCCAATCTGCAGCTGAAGGCAGGACAGTTCTTTGCGGAGTTCGGTCGACAGAACCCTCAACACCCGCACGCGTGGGCTTTTGTCGACCAGCCGCTTGTCTTGAATCGGATGTTCGGGCCCGATGGTCTGCGGAGTCAGGGGCTGCGACTCTCGTGGCTTCTGCCGACCTCTTTTTATACGGAGGCGATGCTCACCGTCGCCAACGCTACAGGCGGAACGACATCGAGCTTTCGCTCGCCGGACTCGCCAGAGATTCACGGCGGAGTGG
>JBBQWD010000011.1:0-16021 GCA_038210945.1 Gemmatimonadales bacterium | reverse complement strand
GAAGCTGATGTTACCGGTGACAGTCTCTATCTTCGTCCTCTCGAACACGCCGGTTCCACCGTCGACCTTGATCGGTCCGCTCACCGTCGAAAGACCCGCATCAGGACTTGCCCCCTGCAGCGTGATCGCACCGCTGGCGCTTTTCGCCCTTACCCACGACGGAGAGCCGGTGATGTGAATGTCTCCATCGATCGCCTCGGCGTTTAGCTCGTGCGGATTTCCCGTGACGTCAATCGTTCCGCTCACGACGTAGAGATCGAGCCCGCCGGAGACATCGCTGACGTCGATGTTCGCCGTGGCAGTTTTTATCCAGAGACGAACTCTCGCCGGCACCCATATTTCGAGTCTGGTCGGCTTTGGATCCCGATCGTTCAGCGACTCGACAAACATTTTGGCGCCGGTGTAGCCGCCGCCCATGAAGAAATTGTCGCCCGGGGCCAATGTCCCGCGCACGAGAACAGTATCCTTGTTCCATCCGTGCACGACCACGCTGCCGACCATGTTGACGACGCGAAGCGCTCCTTCCATCCCCAACGGCAGCCTTCGCTCGATTTTCTTCTGAGCAACGAGTGGCGATGAGAACAACAGAATCGCCGCCAGTCCTCCGGCGAGCGTTCGACTCAACACGGCGCGAGCGGCGGCTCTAACTCCCACGCGTCATCTCCGTTGTCCGGCGCAGCAGATCCACCTTCTGTCGGTACGTCCCCGACAGCATCTCGATCAGCGTCTTGTTGGCCGGATCGCGAGCAAGTGCATTGCGCGCCTCGAGGATCGCTTCGTCGATCGTGCGCAGACTGGCCTTGAGCTGCGCGACGGTTTTGGGAGCGAGCAATGCCTGCTGCTGGTCGAGAAGATCCTGAAGCACGGCGACGTTCCTGAGATAGGTGTTTTCCTCGATCGTGAACGCGACGAGCGTAGCTGGCGTACCTCCGGCCGAATTGCTCGCAACCGAGTTGGCTGAGTTTCCAGCGACGTTCCGCGAGCTCATGTAGAGCACAGTTCCGCCCGAGGAAAGGACTGCCACCAGAACCGCTGCCGCCGCCAACAGGTATGGGCGCCGCCAGACTCCTGAAATCGCGCTCTTGTCGTGCGCGCCGACCGCTTCCTCGTCACGCTCGATGGCGGCACGGATGTTCGACCACGCTTCCGCCGGTGGATCGATCGATTTCGGGAGCTCAGCCGCTCGCGCGAGGATCTTCTTCAGGCTTTCAACTTCGGCCCCACAGATTCCGCACGCGGCGATATGATCCGCGACCGGACCGCGAGCATCGTCGGCCAGCTCGCCAGTCACATAGTCGTCGAGTAGATGCTTGATGACGTCGTGTGTCATCTCTCCAACCTCTCTCTCAAAAGTCTGCGCGCGCGGTGCAGCTGCGCCTTTATCGTTCCAACGGAGACGCTGAGCTGTTCGGCGATCTCCTGGTGCTGATACCCTTCGACGTCGTGCAGTACGAACGCGAGCCTCGCTCCCTTGGGCAGAGAGGCGATAGCGTTTTCCATGTCCATCCTCAATTCGACGCCGCTCGACCGTGCCGCGCCCGGCAGAAGCGACGTATCATCCATCGGCAGCACTCTGGCGATCCTGCGCCGATCACTTCTCGCGTTCTCGAGCATTGTGTTGACCGTCATCCGATGAAGCCACGAGGTGAACGCGCAATCCCCGCGAAACGTCGAGATCCTGCGCCATGCCTTGATGAAAACATCCTGCATCAGCTCAGTGGCATCGGCGCTGTCACCGGCTTGGAGTCGCAGGCACAGCGCGAAGATTCGGCCAGCATGTTCCCGGTAGAGGAGCTCGAAGGCGTCGACGTCTCCCGCCTGCGCGCGCCGAATTGAATCCAGCGCTGCAGCCTCATCTTCTCTCATCGTGGACCGGTTGGGTCCGATAGAGTCTGATACCACGGCGCTCGTCTTCATCTCAGCCGGGAATAAGATGCCACTCGGGGCTCCAGGGTTGGATAACCCGGAGCCCCGATCTTACGACTTATGGCCTTCTACGCGCACTTAGCGCGGATTAGACGATCCGTGCCGCTACTCGATGTCGCCACCCAGATCGAACTTGCCGCGAGTCAATCCTATGATTCGCTCGAGGCCCGCCTTCACTTCAGGCGGCAGATCGCGCCGGCCCATCAACTTCTCGGCCTCGCCGCGAATGGAGTCGAGCGCCTGCATGAAATTTCCCTGCTTAAGCTTGCCGGAATCGTCGGGCATTGATTAGACCTCTCTCGGAAATTCTCAAACCGGAGCGAGCTGCGCCGGCTTGCCTGTAGGAAGCTGTGGCGCCGAGCGCCGTTCGCCAACCTGCTGGCGCCACATTGCATAGTACAGACCCGTGCGATCGAGGAGATCCTGGTGTTGTCCCGCCTCGACGATCTTGCCCCGCTCGAGCACGTAGATCCGGTCGGCGTGCATCACCGTCGAAAGCCGGTGCGCAATGAGAATGGTGATCACTTCCCGCGAGTTCGCCACATCACGCATGGTGCGGCTTATCTCCTCCTCGGTGAGCGAATCCAGAGACGACGTCGCTTCATCGAACACGAGCAGGTGCGGGTTGCGGAGTAGTGCGCGCGCGATCGACAGCCGCTGCTTCTCGCCACCCGAGACTTTCACCCCGCCTTCGCCGATCAGCGTATCCAGTCCCTTATCCGCGCGGGCCAGAAGAGTATGCGCTGCCGCCTTGTGCAGCACATCCAAACACTGCTCATCGGTCGCGTGCGGATTCACGAACTTCAGGTTCTCCCTGATCGTGCCCGAGAAGAGCTGCGCATCCTGGGTGACGAGGCCGATCCGCTCGCGCAGACGGTCGAGATCCACGTCGGTGCTGGATACTCCGTTGTACAGAATGTCGCCGGTCTTCGGCTGATAGAGGCCGACCAGCAGCTTCACCAACGTCGTCTTCCCGGCGCCCGACGGACCTACGAACGCGATCGTCTCGCCCCGTGCGACTGAGAACGAGATGTCGGTGAGCGCGGGCGTGTTGGCCGATTGGTGCATGAAGCCAACGTTCTCGAACTCGAGATTCCTGATGTCGCTTATCGGCACCGGAGCTACCGGCTTGGGATCCTTCGGTGTCTCGAGAAGCTTTCTGAAGTTCGCGAGCGAGACCTCCGTTTCCCTGTAGACGTTGATGATGTTCCCCAGCTCCTGCATCGGTCCGAAGATGAAGAACGAATAGAACAACAGCGAGAAGAACTGCCCGACCGTGATCTTCTGAGTGAAAATCAGATACAGCATCATGAACAGAATGCACGTGCGCAGCAGGTTGACCGACGTTCCCTGGATGAAGCTCAGGCTGCGGATGTATTTGACCTTCTTCAGCTCAAGCTTGAGGATCTTCTCCGTGATCGCGTTCAAGCGAATGACTTCCTGATCGGCAAGGCCCAGGCTCTTCACCAGCTCGATGTTGCGCAACGATTCCGTCGTCGAGCCGGCCAGCGCCGTAGTCTCGGCCACGATCACTTTCTGGATGGTCTTTACGCGGCCGCTCAACATCCAGCTCAGGGTGCCGAGGAGCGGCACGGTGGCGAGAAACGCGGGCACGATGATCCAGTGCACGGAGAACGCGTAGATGATGACGAAGACGACGCCGACGAGCGTCGTGAAGATCAGATTGATCGAAAGCGAGATGAACTTCTCGACATCAGACCGCACCTTCTGGAGTTTGCCGAGGGTCTCTCCGCTGCGCTGGTCCTCGAACACGGAATAAGGGAGCTCGAGGGAGTGCCGGATTCCATCCGAGTACATCTCCGCGCCAACGCGCTGCACGATGACGTTGACGTAGTAGTCCTGGAAGTTCTTAGCGACGCGTGACACAAACGCGACGCCCATGGCCATGAGCAGCAGCTTCCCAGCGCCCTTGATGAATGTCGACGTCTGGTATTCCCGAAACCGGGTCGCGTAGTCGTCGATGACGTGGCGGAAAATGAGCGGGTCCAGGAGCGAGAAGACCTGGTTGGTTGTCGCCAACACGAGCGCGAGCAGAATCAGCGCACGGTATTTACGGAGATACGAAAAGAGGAGATCCACAACCGGATACTATTGGGGTGCAGCTACACCCGCAAATGTTCTATCTGGATTTGTGGCGAAAAGGCTGGGCGATTCCCGGCGTTGGAATGAAGCGGCGGCGGCGCGTGCGCAACGCTTCGAGCGCCTTGCCGGCATTGTGTCTCCATTCCGCGCCGGTGATGATAGTGCAAAAGCGCTCGTAGTCGAGTTGACCCTCGTGGGGCGCTTTCGTGAACACATACCGAGGTGCCGGACGGAATCGCTCGATCCCGATCGGGAACCGATCGAGCACCTGCTTCTGCGAGGCGAATTCGTCGTACATCCGCCTCTTCACATGTTGCTCCGCCTCGGTGAGTCGGATCGTGGCCTCCTCGCTTCCGATGAACGGCAGGAAGCTCAGGACGCGGCGGGTTCCGCTAAAGTTGTGATATGATGTGAGCTCGAAGACCACGGGCGTTGGCACGCTGTCGCGCCGCAGGATTCCGCACGCCAAATGCACAGCAAACGCGGTTGCGTCGTGATCGGAGTGCCCACCTTCGTAAGGATGCGTGAGCACAATGTCGGGCCTGACCTCGTCCATCAGCTCCGCGACGTCGAACACGAGCTCGAGAAGCTGGAGGCTTGCCTCCCCATCGACGTAACCCAGACCGCGACAACGATCGGGAGTAATGCCCACGTGTGAAAGAGCGCTCGCTACTTCTCGACGTCTCGCTCTCGCGTACTCCTCGCGCGTCTGAAATCCCTTGCTCTGAGCGTAGCGCTCGTCGCGCGGCGCTCCATCCGTAACGTGAGCGACGACCACGTCGGGTAAGCCTCCGAGCAAACCGCCTGCGCCGATCGCTTCATCATCCGGATGCGCCACGACGACCAGAGTCGTCGGCAGAGCCTTGGCGAACGCAGCCCTCTGCGCGATCCGGTCGAGTACCTGGTGGGTGATCTCCCTCGGCGGGCGGTACCGGGCGTCCCGATCGGGTACGATTACGAGATCCGGCGGCGTTATCAAGCGGCTCGGAGCTTCTTGCTTCGGCTCGGTATGTTCGAGTCCGGAGATCAGGAGAAGGTCTTGTTCGCTTCTCTTGTCGTCGAGCGCTGGTATGAGCCTCAGCTCGTCGCCATTGATGAACGGTATCTGTGAGCTTGGGGTCGTCGCTGATTCGTTGAGATCGAATGTCACCCCGCTGACCCCTCCCTGCTCACATCACACCCTGCGCCGACCTTACGCGCAGCTTACAAGCTCTTCCACCCATGGCCAACTAGGCAATACATATGCCTTTACAGCTCATCCATTAGCCGAATTTTTGCTTTCTCCCTCCCCTGGGCTGCATCAGCCCAAGGGGATTCTTCATTTCATGACCTCGACGGGGCGGCCAATCGTCCAGGGGATTTTCGAGGCATCGAGCGCCGCGTTGAGCGCGGGAATCCGGCGCTGAAGCAGCGTGTTGATCCGTCCGACTTCGCGCTGTAGATCGGACGCGGCGAGCGCAAGCGTCGAGCGCTGGAGCGCGGTCGGCTGGGAAGTCACGTTTCCGATCTCGTCAGCGACGTTGTTGACGCGATCCTGGATGGATGGTTCCTCTGTTCTCTTGTCGTCGCTCACGGCCGGTGCGTCGGGATCGCCGCGAAGCTTCTTCAGAATGTCGTTGAGCTCCTTCTCGATCGCATCCGACTGCTTGGACACGGAATCCGGCGCGGCGCTGCTCTTGAGCGCCCCCTTTACGTCTGTGATCTGATCTTTGAGCTGCTCCGCCGTCCGCACTGCTGCCTGCACCGTTGCCTGCAGCCTGCCGTTGCTGACACGCATGTCGTAGAGCGAGCGATAGTCCGCCTCACTAAGCTGCACCAGAGGATCGGACCGAACCTCGACGGGCACTTCACGCACCGTCGGTGCTCCTGATCCTCCTTTGACAGTCAGTCGAGCGGTGTAGTGACCAGGGAGCACGAAAGGACCTTGTACTTCACGCCTGAATCCCGACTCAGCCTGACCCGCTGGCCGTCGGACTGTGTAGGGCGGCGCGGTGCGCAGATCCCACGTGACACGATGCATTCCGCGCTTTTTGCTCGCGGTCAGCTCGCGCACTTGCTTGCCAGTCGCGTCGTAGATGCCGAGCGTGAGATCGCCGCCTTTCGGCAGTGAATCGCGAACAAAGTAGGTGATGATCGCACCGAAGGCCGGATTCGGCGCCGAGTATTCGCGGTCACCGCTCGCGCTGGCGCCCCGCTCGCCGCCAGGGATCGAGCTGTTAGGGTTGTACTCCGTAGTTTGCTTCACTGGGAACAGATACGTCCCCGCCCGATTCGCCTCTGCCAGCTTCTCCAGCGGCGTAATGTCATCGATGATGTAGATCCCGCGTCCGTGAGTTCCGATCACCAAATCATGTTCACGCGAATGCACCACGATGTCGTGTACGGCTACGGTCGGGATGTTGTACTTCAGCTGAGTCCACAACCCTCCACCGTTCGCCGAATAGAACGCGCCGAACTCGGTTCCGGCAAAGAGCAGATTCGGCTCGACAATGTCCTCACGGACGACTTGCACCGAGCCAGTTGCGGGCAGGTTCCCCGTGATCGGACTCCAGTGCGCGCCGTAATCGGTGCTGCGCAGCACGTACGGCTTGAAATCATTGTTGCGATGATTGTCCATCGTCGCGTATACGGTTCCTTCACTGAACCGCGACGCTACCACTCGGCTCACATAGGTCTCGTCGGGAACGCCTGGAAATTTCGTGATCCTGTTCCACGTCGTGCCGCCGTCACGAGACGCGGAGATCACTCCGTCGTCGGTCCCGACGTATAGCAGACCCTGCTTGATCGGCGATTCGTCGATCGTGCTGATGTTTCCGTAGTCCGCCGTGCCCTGGTGCCGAGCGACCGCATCACGCGGCCAGATCTTCCCCATTACCAGAAGGCTGTCGCGGTTGCGTTGCCGCGTGAGGTCGGGACCGAGCCGAGTCCATGCATCACCGCGATTGGCACTCTTGAAGAGATAGTTTGCGCCGAAATAGATCGTGTTGTGATCGTACGGCGAGATCAGCATCGGGGAGCTCCAGTTCCAGCGATACGGCTTGCCGCCGAACTCGGGGAGTGGCTTTATGGTTTTCTGCTCACCCGTCCTGACGTCGTAGCGCACGATATCGCCGCCCTGCGATTCCCCGTAGACTGTGTTCGGATCAGTTGGATCTATCTGCGCGTAGAAACCGTCGCCGCCGGTGGTTTGAATCCAGTCGGCGTTCGTGATCCCTTGAGTATTCCGGGTCTGACTGGGTCCGCCCCAGCTGCTGTTGTCCTGCAAGCCGCCGTACACGTAGTAGTACGGCAGGCGCAGGTCGGTTGCGATCGCGTAGTACTGTGCGATGGGAAGGTTCGGGACAAAATCGACGGTGCGGCCCCGATCACGGCTGATGTAAACGCCGCCGTCGCAACCGATGATGAGGTGATCGGGATCCGTTGGATCGATCCACATCGCGTGGTGGTCCGAGTGCGCCGAGTTACCTGTGCGTCTGAATGTGCGACCTCCGTCGGTCGAGACCTGAAGCGGCACGCCCATGAAGTAGACGCGATCCGGATTCGTGGGATCCACGCGGATCTGCCCCATGTACCACGGATAGGAAAAGCCAGTGCCCATCTTCTGCCAGCTCGCGCCGAAATCGTCGGAGCGATAGATGCTGGCCTCGGTGTTACCGGTGGCGGCTCCATTGCCCGTGACTTTGGTCTCTATCGTCGCGTAGACGATGTTGGGACTCGATCTGCTCACATCCAGACCGATTCTTCCGACATCAACCTTTGGAAGACCTTCGGTGAGCCGGGTCCACGTATCCCCTCCATCGATGCTCTTCCAAAGTCCGCTGCCCGGACCTCCACCAACGTAGGTGTAAGGACGGCGCTCGCGTTGGAGCGACGCGGCGTAAATCACGTCCGGATTCGTCGGATCGAAGATGACGTCGGTGAAGCCGGTGTGAGTATCGATGTTCTTGACGTTCTTCCAGGTACGTCCACCATCCGCTGTTCTGAAAAGTCCTCGATCCCCGCCCGCTCCCCACAACGGACCAGTGGCTGCAACCAGCACTATCTGAGAATTCGTCGGGTGGACGATTACACGGCCGATGTGCTCGGATTTCTTGAGGCCCATGTTCGTCCAGGTCTTGCCGCCATTCTCGGACTTGTAGACGCCATCGCCCCACGACGAGCTACGCTGATTGTTCGACTCACCCGTGCCGACCCAGACGATGTCGGGGTTGCTTGGCGCGACCGCGATGTCGCCAATCGACGCGGAGCCCTGATGATCGAAGATGGATTCCCAGGTGGTTCCACCATTTACCGTCTTCCACACTCCCCCGGATGCCGACGCTACGTAAAACAGGTCACCCAGTCGCCCGGTGATCTGCGACTTGGGTCCCTCGGGTACGGCGAGGTCGACGACCCGACCGCTGGTGACCGCGGGACCGAGCGAGCGCCACGGCAATTCAGCAAGGCGCGCCGAATCGGCGTCGAACACGACCGGTGTCGTCTTGTCAGCAGGCTTGGCCTGAGCGGAAAGAGTGGCGGGAAGAGACGCGACGAGGGCGATCGCGAGAACCGAGCGCGGGAACGAATGCGGCATCGAGTAATGGGGGTGAAGAGACCGGGATAATCTCATTCACGGCGGCGACTTTTGCCAACCGACCACCGCGGTGTTTTCCAGGATCGACGTGACGCTTGCCAACACTTCAACCGGCCAGCCAGTACTTGTATGATATCTGGGCACCGAAGGCATCGAACCCCGTCTACCCTCCCCGTTCATGACCACAATCTCGTATCGCCGCGTGATCTCCACAGCGTGCCTGATGTTCTCGCCGCTCCTGCCAGCTTTGGCCCAGCAGCCGTACCAGTCGCCACCCGCCGATCTGGTGAAGATCCTCGAGGCTCCCGCAAATCCGGTCACTTCGATTAGTCCAAATCGTCGCTGGGTTCTCGTCACCGTCAGTGACCCCCGCACAATTACGATCGGAGACATGGCCGACTCGGCGTACTATCTCGCCGGGAGCAAGGTCAGAGCGAATCCCGACTACCGGATCGACAACCTGGGCGTTCGCTCGGGGACGGTGAGCGGCATCGACGGAAAGATCGAGCGGACACTTCAGGTGCCGGCGGGAGGACGCATTGGATCGACAGCGTGGTCGGCCAGTGGAGACCAGCTTGCTTACACGACCATCTCCAACGGGGGCATGTCGGTCGAGATTCTGGATCCGGCGACGGGGCGTACACGCCGTGTCACTGCGTCCGGATTGTCCGGAAAAATCCGCGACCTCGACTGGTCGCGCGACGGAAAGAATCTCGCGTTCACTACAACGACCCCATCGGGTACCGCGCTCTGGGTCGCGGATGTCGTCAACGGAACGACACGGCGCCTGACCGGCCCAACGATCAACTTCACCACCGCCCGCGGCAATATCGTCGACGATCCGGGTTGCAGCTGGCTCAACGGAAAGGCGCCGCTGGTCTGCAGGCTGTGGCCGGCCAATCGCGGCGCGCTGCCGAAACTCTCTGAAGTCCCCACCGGCGTCATCGTGCAGGAATCCTACGGGCGCTCGGCTCCGGTCCGCACCTACGAGTATCTGCTCCAGAGTCCAACCGATGAAGCCCTCTTCGACTATTACTTCAACGATCAGGTCTCCCTGATCGGGCTCGATGGCAAGATCACACCGATCGGACAACCTGGAATCCACGCCGGTGTGACTCAATCGCCGGACGGAAACTATCTGCTGGTTGAGACCGTGCAGCGGCCCTACTCCTATCAGGTGCCGATGTTTGTCTTCCCCTCGCGCACCGAGATCTGGAACCTGAGCGGAAAGGTTCTTCGCGAGATCAGAAACTCCCACATCGCCGAGGAGGCGCCGAGCGCGCGCGATGCGGTCGTACAGGGAATCAGAATCGTGTATTGGCGGCCCGATGCGCCGTCGTCGCTGGTGATGGTGGAAGCGCTCGACAAAGGAAACCCGCGCAACACTGTTCCGAAGCGCGACCAGGTTTCTCTCCTTGCGCAGCCATTCACCGGGCAGCCGACCCCGTTCGTTCAGACCGAGTACCGCTTCGGCGGCATCACCTGGGTCTCGCCCAATACGGCGTTCCTCACCGAGAGGCTTTCGCGGGGCGCGAAACAGCGCGTCTGGATGATCGATCCTTCCGCGGTTTCGAACGGCGGTACGCCAAAACTGGTTTGGGATCGCGGCGCCGAGGATCGGTATTCAGATCCAGGGAGCTGGGTGTTTGTCCAGGATCCGGCGACCGAGCGTTTCGTTCCGCTGCACTCGACCGACGGTCGATACCTCTATCTAAGGGGAACGGGCGCGTCCCCTGAGGGTGATCGCCCGTTCATCGATCGTTTTGATCTGACGACGAACAAGACGGAAAGACTATGGCAATCGGCCGCTCCGGACTACGAGCAGGCACTCCAGGTAGTCGACCGCGACGCTAATCAGCTCATCACCCAACGCGAGTCGCCGACGGATCCGCCGAACATTTTCGTACGCGATCTTCGCAGCAAATCCCTGACGCCGATCACGAAGCTCGGTGATCCGGCGCCGTACTTCGCGAACGTGAAGAGCCAGCTCATCGCCTACACGCGCCCCGACGGGGTGAAGCTCTCGGCGACGCTCTACCTGCCTTCGGGCTACGACAAGTCGCAGGGCCGGCTCCCCTTCTTCTTCTGGGCGTATCCGCGCGAGTTCCAGTCAGTTGATGCCGCGTCGCAGCTCGCCGGATCACCGTACCAGTTCAAGCGTCCCGCTCGACAGAATTACCTGATGCTTCTCATGCACGGCTACGGCGTCCTCGACGGCCCGACGATGCCAATTGTCGGAGTCAACGGAAAGGAGCCGAACGACACCTACATCGAGCAGCTCGTTGCAAGCGCGCAGGCAGCCGTCGACAAGATCGTGGAGATGGGCGTTGCCGATCGCGATCGCGTCGGGATTGGAGGCCACTCGTACGGAGCGTTCATGACGCTCAATCTTCTCGCACACTCCGACATCTTCCGCACTGGAATCGCGGAGAGTGGCGCCTACAACCGCACGCTCACCCCGTTCGGATTCCAGTCAGAGCCGCGTACGTACTGGGAGGCACCCGAGGTTTACAACGCGATGTCGCCGTTCAACTACGCGAACAAGATCAACGAACCGGTGCTGCTCACTCACGGTCAGCGCGACGACAACTCAGGAACCTTTCCGATTCAGTCTGAGCGCCTCTTCGCGGCGATCAAGGGCAACGGCGGCAATGTTCGTTACATCCAGCTGCCGTTGGAGCCGCACGGCTATACGGCGCGCGAGACACAGCGCCATCTGCTATGGGAGTATATCAACTGGCTCGACAAGTACGTGAAGAACGCACCGCCTCGAGCTGCTACTTCGGCGACGGCAGGGTCACCAATACCAAAGTAGCGATCAACACGAGAGCAGAAGCCTTCGTCAGCATGCCATCGCTGTGCTCATCTGGCTTCTCTCCCGATTAGTGATGTGTCGTAGTGCGTCAGCAGATCCGCCGGACCGTCGTAAATCTCGACCGCACCCATGAGGGCTTCGTCGGCCCATCCTCCGGAGCGGAACGCGATTGCTCGTACCCGAGCTTTGGTTGCCGCCTCGATGTCGTAAGGCGTGTCGCCGATCATGACCAGATTCTCGGGTTTGGTATCGCTCTTCGCAATCGCGGCTTGCACGATGTCGGGGTCGGGCTTGGATCGCTTCGCGTCGCTCGCTGTCGCTCTCTCCTGCATCAGATCTTCGACCTGAGCCGCCTTCAATAGGCTTTTCAGCTCTTCGTCCTTGGCCGAAGTCGCGACAATTGCCTTGAGGCCATCCGAGCGCACGCGCAACACGAGGTCGCGAGATCCGTTGAAAGCATGAAGCCGCGGAAGATATTGCTCGCGAAAGATTTCCGAGCGCCGCTTGATCAGTTTCTTTGCTTCAGCGGCGTCGTGTTTGATTCCTATCGTTTTTGGAAGGAGCTTGTCGGCTCCCATCCCGATCAGGGGCCTGACTGCATCAAACGGCACGTCGTAGCCGGCTTCCGCGAACGTGTCCACCCAGGACTGCGCGTGCGCGTCGTTGCTGTCTACGAGCGTGCCGTCGATGTCGAAAATTACGCCTTTGAGCAACAGCCTATTTGAGAGACTTCTGAATCGCTTCAGCCATGTCGAGATGCCCCTGGATTGCCGGCGCAGCCTTTTGAATCAGGTTCTTCAATTGAGCGTTCTGCGTCTGGCCCGCGGCCTTCGTAGCGATAGCAAGAAGAGCCTTGTGTATGTCGACCTCGCCATCGATGTACGCCTTGTCGAAGTCCTTTCCCTTTGCTGTGGAATTCAGGGTGTCCATATGCTTCTGCCCTGCTGGCATGACAGGATCATCCGAGGGTGGGGCCGGAGTAATCTTCAGCTTTTTCGCTAGGGCTTCACCCTGAGCGCGCAGCGTGTGATGATCGCGCATCATTCGCTTGCCAAAGTCGCGCACGGCGGACGAAGTGCCTTTGGTTGAAGCAACGGCTCCCGCCGCACTGTCCGCCATGTTCGTTTCGTCGAGTAGTGCGAAGATATTTTCGTCCGTCCAGTTTCCCGTCGTTGCCGGCGCCGTTCCCGATGTGTCGGCAGAGATCGTACTCGATGCAGCCGTCGTATCCATGGCGGAGCTCTCTTTCTTGCTGCACGCGACGACTGCGAGCGCCGCCACAATCAATTGCGTCAGCCTGAGTCGCTTTACCATTGTTGTTCCTCCCCTGATCAGGGTCAAAACAAACGCTTCGATCTTCGAAGCAGTCTGTTTGGTTTTCTCTGGATCAGGCAAAAAGCGTACGCAGCTACCTCTTTTCACTCCTGCTGTCGAAGGCTTCCGCTAACCGACGGGCGCAAATCATGGAAGACGTTCGCGTCGTTGAATCTGGAGAACGCGCCCTTCACATCCAGGGCGAGCGTCTTGAACCTGTTGGCGGCGCTGGCCGGGACATGCACGGTTGCGAACAGGATGACGGCAAACAAATCACCGGTGGCCAGCATCCCTCCAAAGCCCAGGACAGATTTGATTCCGTAGCGAACCACGAACTCCTGTTGCGCCGGTATGTACGGACTTCCGACCGCGTTTTCGACGTGGAACACTCCATGTTTCTTCCCGGCAAGCTCCTTCACTACGTCGGGCGACGGCTGCAGCACAGTTCCCAGCTCCAATCCGAGCTCCTTGATCAACTGCGAGATCATGGGCGCTTTCTCAACAATTTCCGGACTCGGGAGCGGAACTGCCTTGTGTCCCCGCGAGAAGTGGCGGGAATTCCAGGCCGCGCTCTCTCCTACCGTGGCCATAAGCGTGAGGCATTTCATCGTCGGTCGCGGCGCCTCAGTGCTAAGCGCGCTCCGCGCGAAGCTCTGGAGGTCTGGCTCGAGTGAGGCATACGCGAGGGTCTTGTAGCAGCGGATCAAGGCGCAGGCGCGTTGCCCGTCGGGACCGTGCAGCTCGTCGTATAGAAAGCGGCATACGCGCTGCGCCGATGCCTCGAGCGTTGATGCGCCCGATACAGCCTCGCGCAGCCGAATGCTGCACTTCAGCATGTCGCCGAGATCAAATGTGGTCAGATCGTAGGACATTTTCTGCCTCGCATGAAAGTAAAATGCGGGCTCGAGTGTAGGACGCCTTCCTATCCTATATTACCTAGGCAAAACTTGAGCTCGGTAACAAACGTACACGCTCAAACCCTCCGGATATGCGCACACACCTTCTTCTCATTGCCGCGCTTGTGCCAGCCGTCTCCCTGGCGCAGACGTCCGCTTCGCCCGCAGCAACTCGGCCCATCACTTTCCTCGACAGGCAATACCAACGCGACATCGGTTCTCCGACGCCGAGTCCGGATGGAAAGTGGCTGCTGTACACTCTCTCGACGCCCGATTGGAATCAGGCAAGGCGTCAGACCGACATCTACCTGGTCTCCGTGAAGGACGGGCTGGCGTCGACGAAGCAGATGACCTTCACCAAGGACAAGAACGAGACCTCCCCGCGCTGGTCGCGCGACGGAAAGTTCTTTGTATTCTTGTCGAACCGTGATGCACCGGCTGGGATAGGAGGGGGAGCGGCTGGTGGCGGATCCGGCGGTGGAAATGCGGCGAGCCAGAACCAGGTCTACATCATGCGGCCGGATGGCGGCGAGGCTCGCAAGATCACCGACGCGAAGGAAGGCGTCTCGACTCTCGCCTTCAGCAAGGACGGCAAATGGCTCGCCTACCGGAGCGGTAAGTCAGACGAGGAGCAGCTCTATGCGCTCCCCGTCGTTGGAATCGACTCAGCGAAGCCGGTACAGCTCACGCACCAGACAGCCGGGGTCGGTCTGTGGAAATGGTCTCTGGATGGCAGGCGGATCTACTTCGTCACCGCCGACACACTGGACAAGGACGAGAAGCTTCGCATGGAGAAGAAGTTCAACGTTGCCATACGAAACATGGCGACGCCTTTGTCGAGCCTGTGGGCCTTCGATGTCGACACGAAGAAAGCCACGCGCCTGACACGTGACACATCCATCACCGTCACCGATTTCAACATCTCCGACGATGGAAAGTGGGTCGGCTTTCATGGAACGTCAGCCAATCGATACAGCCGCAACATCACCGAGCAGGATCTCTATTCCGATCTCTATTTGCTCGAGACGGCGACCGGCAACATCGAACGCCTGACGAACAACACCGAAGTTGGCGAGAGCGATCTGGAGTTCTCCCCCGACAGCAAGTGGATCGCCTTCTCGGGGCCGGACGACATGACCCAGTACAGTATGACCAACAATCGCGTCTACCTGCGGCGCGTCGATGACAAGGGCGGCCAGTTCAGAAAGCTCGGTGGAGATTTCGATGGCAACGCCGAGATCGGTTTCTGGTCGAAGGATGGCAAGACCATCTACTTCAACGAGGGCATCAAGGCTACGAACCAGCTTATGGCGCTCGACATCGACAAGAATACCGTTCGCCAATTGTCGAATGTCAGAGCGTCGCTCAATGTCAGCCAGGACGACGATTCCAAAGTGGTGCTGCTGAACTACGCCGATCCCCGCAGCCCATCGACGCTGTTCACAGTTGCAACCGTTGATCAGGTGCCGACTCGCGCCAGCTGGCGCCAGCTCACCGACGCGAATCCGCAGGTCCGTGGGTTTGCGTTGGGCGATGAAGAAGAAATCAGCTGGAAGTCCACCGATGGAAAGACCGTGGGCGGGATTCTCATCAAGCCCGTCGGTTATCGCGCCGGCACACGCTACCCGCTGATCGTCGCAATTCACGGTGGTCCCGCCGCCGCTGACGTGCTCGGATTCAACGGCGGTTACGGCGCCCAGACGTATGCCGGCGCTGGTTACGCTGTGTTGATGCCCAACTATCGCGGCTCGACCAATTACGGCGAAAAGCACAAAACCGAAATTGTCGGCAACTACTTCCAGAAAGGGTACGAAGACATCATGACCGGCGTCGATCAGCTGATCACGCAGGGTATCGTCGACAGCACGAAGATGGGAGTGCTCGGCTGGAGCGCCGGCGGGCATTGGTCAAATTGGATTCTCACTCACACCAATCGCTTCAAGGCGATCAGCACTGGAGCCGGCACATCGAACTGGATCTCGATGTACGCGGAGAGCGATGTCCAGAGAAACCGGCAGTTCTATCTTGGCAACAAGCTGCCGTACGACGATTTCGACGCCTACTGGAATCAGTCGCCGCTCAAGTACATCAAGAACGCGAAGACACCGACGATGATTCACGTCGTCGAAGGCGACCCGCGTGTGCCGCGTCCACAGTCGGAAGAGCTGTTCATGGCGCTCAAGCGGCTTGGGGTTCCAACGGAGATGTACGTCTATCCCGGAAGCTCCCACGGAATACCCGATCCCCGCAATCAGCTTCTCAAATCGGTCGCGGAGATGGCGTGGATGGATTACTGGGTGAGAGGAAGCGGGAAGAAGTTTGCCTGGCGCGACGTGCTGAAGACACTCGATCCGGAAGGTTCGGTCGCAACCGCGACGACAACGTCGAACTGAA
>JBBQWD010000010.1:0-17281 GCA_038210945.1 Gemmatimonadales bacterium | reverse complement strand
GAGAAGGATGATGATGACGACGCGCTTCTTCTCTTCGGTGGTCAGTCCGCCGCCGACGAACAGGTAGATGAAGTACACCAGCGCCGATCCGACGATGACTAGCGTCATCTTCTGGGCGAGGGAGACGGGATTGACGTGGATAACTCCAGCCATCGTCAGCACCACGAGGAGAGCTATCACAGCGACTCCGATCATCGCGGTCAACTTGACCCTGCGGTGCTCGGCGGGATCGGTCGACCCTGGAATCATGCCGATGTCGCCAAGCGTTTTGTCAGCGCGAAGCCGATAGGTAATCAGACCGATCACCATTCCCACTCCCGCCGCGCCAAAGCCGAGATGCCAACCCACGCGCTCACCCAGGTATCCCGTGACGAGCGGAGCGACTAGGGCTCCGATGTTGATTCCCATGTAGAAAATCGAGAAGCCCGCATCGCGCTGCGCGCCGCCCTTGGGGTACAGCTCTCCGACGATCGCCGAGATGTTCGGCTTTAGCAATCCCGTTCCCATCACGATGAGGACCAGGCCGATGAAGAATGCGGAATGCGCGAACACAATCGACAGAGCGATCGACAGGTGTCCCAGCGCGATGAGAATTCCACCGTACCAGATCGCGCGCCTCAACCCGAGAAGTCTGTCGGCGATCCAGCCGCCAGGCAGCGACGCGAGGTAGACGCACGCGGCGTAGATGCCGACAATCGACGATGCGGTCGTTCTGTCGAAGCCGAATCCGCCCTGTGCCAGCGCGGCGGTCATGAACAGAACGAGCAGCGGCCGGATCCCGTAGTACGAGAACCGCTCCCACATCTCCGTGAAGAAGAGAGTGGAGAGTCCTACCGGGTGTCCGAAGAAAGTGCGCGTGCTCGCGCCGCGTCCTACTCCCGGCGGAGGCTCGTCGTGAGTGACGGTACCTGCACTGGGCTGCTTGAAAACGTCTCTCGAGTCTCTGGCCATTTGTCGGAAGAGTGAGGGTCGCTACGCGTGGACCGCCGCGAGCGGAAGATACCGCTCGGGCGGGTGTACGCCACCAGCCTGCTTCTGTTCCTCCCACGTGATCACCGTGGGTGTTTGCTTGATGCATGCCACGAGATGTCCGGGCGCCTTCTCCTCCAGCGGAGGAACGATCTTCGCGCAGGCCGCGTCCTTGGCGGGATGATGGCAGCGCGGGTGAAAGACGCACCCCGACGGCGGGTTCGCAGGGGAGGGGACGTCGCCCTGCAAAATGATCCGCTCCTTGCGCGCGTGCGGGTCGGCGACCGGCACCGCCGAGAGGAGCGCCTGGGTGTACGGCATCAGCGGCTCGCGATAGAGATCATCGGCAGTCGCCAGCTCGACGACCTTGCCCAGGTACATGACGGCGACGCGATCAGCGATGTGCTCGACCACGGAGAGGTCATGGGCGATGAACATGTAGGTGAGATCGCGGTCGCGCTGTAGATCACCGAGCAGGTTTATCACCTGCGCCTGCACCGATACGTCGAGAGCCGACACCGGTTCATCACAGACGATGAACTTGGGCTCGACGGAGAGAGCGCGCGCGATCCCGATGCGCTGGCGTTGGCCGCCCGAAAACTCGTGCGGATATCGGTTCGCGTACTCGGGACGAAGTCCGACTTCCTGGAGCAGCTGTCTCACCCGCGCGTCCGCCGCGGCTCCTTCGGCCAGCTTGTGGATCGTCAGCCCTTCGCGAATGATCGCGCCCACCGTCATTCGCGGATTGAGCGACGAGACCGGGTCCTGAAAGATGATTTGCATCTCCCGTCGAAGCGCGCGCAGCTCGGAGGTGCCCATCGACCTTACGTCGCGCCCTTCGAATTTGATCTCGCCTGATGTCGGCTCGATCAGTCGTAGAATCGCCCGCCCCGTCGTGGTCTTGCCGCAGCCGGATTCGCCCACGACGCCCAGGGTTTCGCCGCGCGCGACGTCGAAAGACACATCGTTCACCGCTTTCACCGCGCCCACCTGCCGCGCGAGAACGCCCTTCTTGATCGGGAATTCCTTCTTGAGATTTCTGACCGAGAGAAGTGGCTGCGCGTCGTTCATGCTGCTGCCACTCCTTCCTCGACGACCAATGGCGGGTGCGGGTGATTCCGGCGCTCGGGCTCGATCGCCAAATGGCAGCGGGAGACGTGATCAACCCCAACCTGATAAAGCGGCGGGTGCTCGGCTTCGCAGAGCTCCCATGAATACGGACACCGGTCGCGGAAGCGGCACCCTTTCGGCCAATCGGTCGGGGCAGGCACAGTCCCAGGAATGACGTTGAGGCGCTCCTGGTCGTGGCCGATGTGGGGCATCGAGTGCATCAGCCCTTCGGTATAGGGATGGTGCGGCTTGGCGAAGAGCTCGTCGACATCGGCCTGCTCCACGATTTCCCCGGCGTACATCACGATAACGCGCGAAGTCGTCTCAGCGATCACGCCGAGGTCGTGGGTGATCATGAGAATCGAAGTTCCGATCTTCTTCTGCAGCTCGACAAGAAGATCGAGGATCTGCGCCTGGATCGTGACGTCGAGCGCGGTCGTGGGTTCGTCGGCGATGACGAGCGCGGGCTTCATCATGAGCGCCATCGCTATCAACACGCGCTGGCGCATTCCACCCGACAACTGGTGCGGGTACTGCCTCGCCCGCGACTCGGCGTCGGGAATGCCGGTCAAGGCGAGCATCTCGACCGCGCGCGCCCACGCGGCCTTCCTGCTCATTCCGGCGTGCACGCGCGCGACTTCGGCGACCTGGTCGCCCACCGTGAAGACCGGATTGAGCGCCGACATCGGTTCCTGAAAGATCATCGAGATACGATTGCCTCGGATGTCGCGAATCTCTTCGTCCCCGAGCGTGACGAGATCTTTGCCCTCGAACTCGATGCGGCTGCCGGGTTCGATGCGCCCAGGCGGCTGAATGAGTCTCAGGATCGACAGAGCGGTCACGGATTTCCCGCAGCCGGACTCTCCGACGATCCCGACAGTCTCGCCGGCGCCGATGTCGAAAGAAATGCCATCGACAGCTCGCGCGACCCCGCTCTCCGTGTAAAACGAGGTGTGAAGGTCGCGGATCGATAATAGGGGAGGCGTCATGACTTCAGGAGCGCCGCTCGTACGAGTCGCGGAGTGCTTCGCCCAGGATGTTCAGCGTCATCACCGTGAAGACCATGAAGAGACCGGGAAAGAGTGACATCCACCACAACGTTGCAATCTGGTCGGCGCCATCCTGAATGATATTTCCCCAACTGGCCTGCGGTTGCGGAACGCCGATGCCCAGGTACGAGAGTCCGGCTTCGAGGACGATAACGTGGGCGACGCCCAGTGTTGCCGCAACGACGATCGGAGAGACCAGATTCGGAAGCAGGTGCCTCACCAGAATCCGTCGCCGGCTGGCGCCGAGTGCCCGCGCCGCGGTGACAAATTCGGCGTGCTTCAACGCAAGAACCTGACCTCTGACGATGCGACTGAGCCCGAACCACCCCGTGAACCCCAGAAACAACACAAGAGCGCCGATCGACAGTCGCGGCCACGCCACCAGCACTCCGATGAGAAGCAAAAGGCGCGGAATAGAGAGCAGCGCATCGAGCACGCGCATCATGAAAGCGTCGAGCAGTCCGCCCGCGTACCCGGCGATCGCACCGTAAGCGACACCCAGCGTCAAGCTCACGAGAGTCGCGAGAACGCCAATGAGCAGCGATAGACGGGCTCCATAAATCACGCGACTCAGTACGTCGCGGCTATACGGGTCGGTGCCGAATGGATGCGCGAGCGAGGGCGGTAGATCCTTGAGTGCGACAATGTCCGGCTGCGCCGATGGATTGTAAGGCGCGATGAGCGGAGCCAGGGCGCCGACGAGTACGATGATTCCGAGCACGACGAGAGCAATGCGCGACGATCGCCCGCGCAGGATTCTGCGCAAGCCGAGCGCGAGGGGCGACTCGCGCGGGCGCGGCGAGCTAATTGGCTCGAAGTCTTGGGTCTGCCCAAGCATAGAGCAAATCGGCGAGAATGCTTCCGAAGGTGACCATGATGCTGCCGATGATCACTCCCCCGATGACGAGGGGATAGTCGCGCGTGCCGATGGCGTTGACGACCGCCAATCCCATCCCGGGCCAGGCGAAGATTTTCTCGATGAAGAACGCGCCAGTGAGCAGCGCGGGAAAGGAGAGCCCGACCAGACTGATGATCGGGAGGAGTGCGTTGCGCAGCGCGTGGCGCCTGAGAATCTCGCGCTCCGTCAGTCCTTTCAGACGCGCGGTCCGAATGTAGTCGGCGGGAAGAACATCGAGCAGCGCTGCCCGTTGATATCGCGCCACGCCCGGGGCGGCCAATATCGTGAGCGTCATCGCGGGGAGAATCAGGTGGCGGAGTCTGTCGACAATTCGGCGGCCAAGCCCCATGTAGTCGTGCATCACGGGATCGACGGCACCCCCGACCGGGAAGAGCGGCAGCCAGTACGTGAACGCGAGCAGGGCGAGGATTGCCAGCCAGAAATCGGGCATCGAAAAAAAGAACAGCGAGATCCCGCTGAGCGCGTGGTCAGTCGCGGAGCCGCGTCTTGCGACCTGAATCAGGGCGATGAGAATGCCGAGCGCGAAGCTCCCCACCAGTGCGATCGTCATCAGGACCAGTGTATTGGGCAGGGCTCTGGCGAGGACTTCGCGCACCGGCTGGTCGTGGGAGAAGGACCACCCCAGCTGACCGTGAGCGAGCTGACCCACGTACCTGACGAACTGCTCCGGCAGCGGACGATCGAGCCCGTACTGAGCGCGCAGAGTCGCGCGCACACGCTCGCTGACGTTCGGGTTGTCCATTACCGCGCTGAACGGATCTCCCGGGGCGAGGTGAATGAGAGCGAACGTGATCGTCGCGACGATGGCGACGATCACCGCCGCCTGCCCCAGTCGTCGCGCCAGGTAGCGAAGCACCCGCTACTGGGTTTTCTTGACGGCCGAGTCCGCTGGAGAAGCCGTGGTCCCAGCGGGGAGGTTGTCGCGCGGGATACGCTTGTCGGCGGGAATCCACCAGTCCGGGATATGCGCCCACCACGCGTCCGATCTGAGTGGCGCGAGCTGAAGGCGCGAATGATATCCAACCGTCGGTATCGGCTCCGCCAGCCAGATGGCCGGTGCATCCTGAATGATCGTCTCGTAGGCCTTCGAGAAATACGCCTTTCCTTTCGATGGATCGAACGATGCGAGGGCGCTGTCTACGTAGGCATCAAACACCGCGTTCTCGTAAGAGCTGTAGTTCGTGCCGCTCGATGCGCGCGATCCGGCCGTTCCCCAGGAGCCACGAACACTTCCCGGACTCGGCGGCGTATTCCACCAGCCGATCGCCGCGTCGAAGGCGCGCTTTCTCTCCCGCTCGATCAGGACGGGAAAATCGAGTTGCTCGATGTCCACCTTGACACCGGCCTGGCGCAGCTGTTCCTGGAGGAGCACGGCCAGCTGAACGCGCACCTTGCTCGTGCCAGTAACAAGTAGCGAGAACCGCAGTGGACGCCCGTTGCGCTCGCGGATCCCGCCGCCGTTTGCGTCGCGCCAGCCGAGCGAGTCGAGAAGCTGACGCGCGCGGGAGAGATCGAATGGAATCTGGGAGAGGTTGGGATCGGTGGTTGGGTACGCGCGCACAGTTGGTCCGAGCGCGGGAAGAGCGAGCGAGTCGAAGGCGTTGCGCACCAAGGTGGCGCGGTCGGTCGCCATCGTCAAAGCGCGCCGGAGCTCGCGATTTCCGAAGATCGGATGCGGCCGGGCGTGATTGCCGGGATCGCGGAGATTGAATTGCGCAAAGTTATAGCCGAGTCCCCGATATTGTTTCGTTCGCAGCTCCGGGTGCTTGGCAACCTCGGCGAGATTCTCTGGTCGCAGCTGTTCGAAGAAATCTGCCTCGCCGGAAAGAAATCTCGTCACCGCGGTGTTGAAGTCGGGCGCGATGGTCCAGATCACGCGGCTGAGTTTGGGCGAGCCGCGATAGTTTCCGGTGTCGGCGACCACCTCGACCGCGACCTTTGGTATCCAGCGCAGGAATCGGTATTGTCCGGATCCGATTGGATGCTTCGCCGGCTCGGAGCCACGCCAGGCCGATGGTGCGATTCCCTGCCAGACGTGCTCCGGCATGATTGGCATCTGGTACGTGGCGTCATAGAACTGCTGCGGCGTGCGTGAATGGAACCAGAAGACTGCGGTCGCTGAATCGGGCGTTGTCACCGAATCGATGTTTGCCACGAGCCCCTTCGTGCCGGAGCCAAGCGTCGAATCGGTGGTGCTCTGGAAGGTGAAACGCACGTCGTTCGAGCGGACCGGCTTGCCGTCGTGCCACTTCGCTCGCGAATTGATGTGGAATGCGATGCTGAGCGAGTCCGGACTCCACTTCCAGCTATCCGATAGCCGCGGAGTGAAGCCGCCGTCGTTCAGGACGTTGAGGGAGTCGCCGATGTCGGCGAGCCGGTCGTATACGAGGTCCACAACCTCCCCCGCCTGAACGCTCGAGAGAAGAGGTGGCACAAGGATGTCAGGATCGCCGCCAATCGAATTGACGAGAGTGCCGCCTGTGCTTTTGGCTGACGGGGATTCGGTCCCCACGCACGCGCACAGGAAAAGCATGCATAAGACGCGAGTTCGTTTCATCGGCGCCATGTCCAGCCCTCGTCGAGAAAATGTGGAATGTGGTTGACAGTCTCCCCGCGAATCTCGGCTTCGGCCAGCTCGGTTGCATCGTCATCCTCTAGTGATCGAACCGCATCGAACATCGCGCTCGCGACCTCGGCGGCGTCGGGAGAGCGGCCCAGCAATGCATGAAGCGTTGCCGGCCGCGGGATCGACTCGCTTCCGGAGCCGGCGCCTGCCGCCGAGAACGACGGGAGCGCCGACTGATCATCTTCGACGAGGATGGAGCCGTGTTGCAACAGTGCACCCTCGTCTCGCCATTGTGCGCTGCCGACGAGCTTGCTTCCCCGAGCCACCAATTCTCCTTCCCCGGGAGTCTCGAAGCACGGGCGCATGCTCGGCACGGCAGCTCGTTCGCTTGGCGACGCGAGTTCCACTCCGACACCGAGCCGGCCGAGTCCGTCGAGGAGGATGCGATTGATGCGCGAGTAAGTCTCACGAAGCGACGCGGCTTCTCTCAGTGGCGCGGTGACGCTGTAGGTGACCTCGTGATCGTGCAGAATGGCGCGGCCTCCGGTCGGCCGGCGCACGACGTCAACGTTGGCGGAGCGAATCTTCTCAATGTCGTAGAGCCCGGTCGCAGGTTGATGCCTGCCGAAGGAGAGTGTCGGACGCGTCCACGAATAGATACTGAACACTGTTTCTCCGGTTCGCGCCGCGCGCGCCTGGAGCGCGCTGTCGCGCGCCATGTTCTCAGCGCCGGAACGCGGCTCCGCGAGGAGAAGGCGCCAGCGGGTGTAACTTCGCCGGGGGTGCATAGAGTGTTAAATTGTCACCTCTATGAGCACCACAATCAAGCACGTCGAACTGGCGATTCCACCCGCTGAATCCTTCGTTCCCCGACATGTAGGACCCAACGAGCAGGATGTAGCCGAGATGCTGAAAACTCTCGGCTTTCAATCGCTCGATGCGCTGGTGGATGCGACGATTCCTGGCCGCATCCGCTTCAGAGGCAGGCTCGATCTGCCGGAAGGGATGACGGAGCCGGAAGTCCTGGCTTACTTCCGCGCGCTTGCTTCGAAGAATCAGGTCTTCCGCTCGTTTATCGGAATGGGTTACTCCGACTGCGTCACTCCTCCAGTGATTCAGCGAAACATCATCGAGAATCCGGCCTGGTACACCGCGTACACCCCGTATCAGGCGGAGATTGCCCAGGGCCGCCTCGAAGCGCTGCTCAACTTCCAGACTGTTGTGATCGACTTGACGGGCGTGGAGATAGCGAACGCGTCTCTGCTCGACGAGGCGACCGCCGCGGCCGAAGCGATGACGATGAGTTACGGTCTCAAGGGCAAGCCGGGTAAGGAAGTGTTTCTCGTGGCTTCGGAATGTCATCCTCAGACCATCGATGTGGTGAAGACCCGCGCCAGCGTGCGTGGCATCGAAGTGAGAGTTTCCAGTTACACGGACTTCGTCGTTAGCGCCGATGTATTCGGCGCCTTGGTGCAATACCCGGCGACAGACGGCAACGTGATCGACTACACCAAGACGGTGGAGCAGGTGCACGCGGTGGACGCGCTTGTTACGGTTGCCGCCGACCTGCTCAGTCTCGTGCTGCTCACTGCCCCAGGCGAATGGGGCGCGGACATCGTCGTCGGCAACACTCAGCGTTTCGGCGTTCCGCTCGGCTACGGCGGTCCGCACGCGGCGTACTTCGCAACGCGGGACGAGTTCAAGCGCCACCTCCCCGGACGGATCATCGGCGTCTCGCGCGATGCGGACGGGAAGCCCGCGCTCAGAATGGCTCTCCAGACGAGGGAGCAGCACATTCGTCGAGAGAAGGCGACGAGCAACGTCTGCACGGCACAAGTGCTTCTCGCGGTGATGGCGAGCATGTACGCCGTCTACCACGGACCCCGGGGACTTTCGCGCATCGCGCGCAGAGTACACGGCTTCGCGGCCGGGCTGGCGGAAGGTTTGCGTCGGCTCGGATACACCATCGCCCACGAAGACTACTTCGACACGATCCGCGTCGAGCTCGGAAAGAGGAATGCCCAGGCGATAGTGGACGAAGCGCGCAGTCGCCGTATCAATATCCGCGCAATGGAGGACAGAAGCGTAGTCATCGCGCTGGACGAGACGGTGACGAACGACGATGTAGCCGATCTTCTGGCCTCGTTCAACGGCGGAAAGGATCCCGAGTTTGGCCTCGAGGAAATACTGACTGGAACCGATGTCCGGTACGACGAACGCTTCAACCGGACGACTCCGTTCCTCACGCACCGGGTTTTCAACGAACACCATGCGGAGACGGAAATGCTCCGCTACATGAACAAGCTGCAGTCGCACGACTTGTCGCTGGTGCATTCGATGATTCCGCTTGGCTCGTGCACGATGAAGCTGAACGCCACGGCGGAGATGATGCCGATCACGTGGCCGGGCTTTTCGAAGATTCATCCCTTCGCACCGCTCGATCAGACAGCTGGTTATCAGCTGCTGTTCGACGAGCTTGAAGGCGCGCTGGCAGAAATCACGGGGTTTGCCGCGGTCTCGCTGCAGCCGAACGCCGGCTCACAAGGGGAATACGCCGGACTCCTGGCAATCGACGCGTATCATGCGTCGCGTGCGGACAGCCATCGCAGAGTCTGTCTCATTCCGCAGTCCGCGCATGGGACCAATCCGGCGAGCGCTGTCATGGCCGGCATGAAGGTCGTAGTCGTAAAGACGGACGAGCGGGGCAACATCGATGTCTCCGATTTGCGCGCGAAGGCGGAAGAGCACGGGTTGAACCTCGCCGCGCTGATGGTCACCTATCCGTCGACTCACGGCGTGTTCGAGGAGTCGATCGTCGAGATCTGCGAGATCGTGCACAAGTACGGCGGCCAGGTCTACATGGACGGGGCGAACATGAACGCGATGGTCGGCCTCTGCCGGCCGGCTGACATCGGCGCCGACGTCTGCCATCTGAATCTTCACAAGACTTTCTGCATCCCTCACGGCGGCGGTGGGCCGGGGATGGGACCGATCGGCGTAGCGAAGCACCTCGTTGCGTTCCTTCCCGGTCATCCGGTGGTGAAGCTGCACGGCCGGCATGAAGTCGGCGCGGTTTCGGCTGCTCCCTGGGGGAGCGCCAGCATTCTGCCGATCTCGCACGCCTACATCCGGCTGATGGGCGCGGAGGGGCTCGCGTACGCCACCAAGATCGCGATCCTCAACGCCAACTACATCGCGAAGCGGTTGGAGCCACATTTCCCGGTTCTCTACAAGGGAGTCCATGGAACGATCGCACACGAATGCATTGTCGACACGCGAGTGGTGAAGCAGTCGAGCGGCGTTGATGTCGAGGACATCGCGAAGCGATTGATGGACTATGGCTTCCATGCCCCCACGGTGTCGTTTCCCGTTGCGGGGACGCTCATGATCGAGCCGACGGAGAGTGAGCCGAAAGACGAGCTCGATCGGTTCTGCGATGCCATGATCTCCATCCGCGAAGAAATCAGGGCGATCGAGACGGGCGAAGCGGACAAGCAGGACAACCTGCTCAAGAACGCGCCGCATCCCGTGAGCAGAGTCGTCGCGTCGGCGTGGACGCACCCGTACACGCGCGAGCAGGCGGCCTTTCCGGCGCCATGGACCAGGGACTTCAAGTTCTGGCCCGTCGTTGCGAGAGTTGAGAGCGCGTACGGAGATCGGAATCTGATCTGTTCGTGCCTGCCGACGGATGCGTACGCGGAGGCGGAGATCGAAGCAGCGCAGGGTTGAGAAAATCGCTGGCAGCTAGTCAACACACTAACTGGAGTGCGCTAATGTCACGCTCGGTTCTACTCGTTCCTGCGCTATTGGTAGCTGCCTGCACCACGGTACCCTCTCCGACGACGACCGCACCGCGGCCAGTCGTCTCCGGGCCGCAGATCATCCCCGCGCCTTCGTCGCTCACGATGGGATCCGGCGCGCCGTTCGACCTCTCGCGACGGACCACGATTGTCGTAGACGGCAACAACGCAGAGGTGACGGCGATCGCCCAGGCTTTCGCGGCGATTGTCCGCCCCTCCACTGGATTCGCGCTCGCGATCCTGCCCGCGGTCGCGGATACGACCGCGAGCAACATTTACCTGCGTCTCGCGGCGGATCGCGCCGCGCTGGGCGAAGAAGGATACGATCTGGCCATCACTCGCGGCGCGGCAACGCTCGTCGCAAACCGCCCTGCCGGACTCTTCCGCGGTGTGCAAACGTTGAGACAGCTCCTGCCATCCGAGGTCGAGTCGGATATGGGAGTCGCGCGCGCGGTGTGGGAGATTCCCGCGCTCTCCATCACCGATCAACCGCGATACGCCTGGCGGGGAGCGATGCTCGATGTTTCGCGCCACTTCTTCACGGTTGACGAAGTAAAGCAATTCATCGATCTGCTCGCCCTCTACAAGCTCAACGTGCTGCACCTTGGCCTCACAAACGATCAGGGATGGCGCATTGAGATCAAATCGCGCCCGAAGCTCACAAGCGTTGGTTCAACCACCCAGGTCGGAGGCGGCCCCGGCGGATTTTACACGCAGCTGGATTACCAGGCGCTGGTTCGGTACGCGCAGGAGCGATACATCACCGTCGTTCCCGAAATCGACATGCCGAGCCACTCGAACGCGGCGCTGACCGCCTACCCGGAAGTGAGCTGCAGCATTCGTCCGACGCAGCCCTACACGGGAACCGATGTGGGCTGGAGTGCCTTCTGCGTAGACAAGAACGAGACGTATGCGCTGATAGATGATGTCTTTCGCGAACTCAGCGCGATAACACCGGGCCCGTATATCCATATCGGTGGGGACGAAGTGCAGGCCCTGACCAACGACCAGTACATTCGATTCGTCGAACGGGTAAAGCCGATCGTCAACAAATACGGAAAGAAAATGATCGGGTGGGAAGAGATCACGAAGGCGAGGCTCGACGCCAGCACATTGGCGCAGCAGTGGAAGAGCGACTCGGTGGCGACAGCACTACAATACGGCACCAAGGTCATAATGTCGCCCGCCAAAAGAGTGTATCTCGACATGAAGTACACGCCGTCGACGGAGCTCGGACTCAAATGGGCCGCGTACATCGAGGTCCGCGATGCCTACGACTGGGATCCAGCGACGTACATGGCCGGCGTGAACGAGAGCAACATCGTTGGCGTCGAGGGCGCGTTATGGAGCGAGACCGTGAGGAACATCACGGCGGCCGAATATCTGGTCATGCCGCGACTTCCGGCGATCGCCGAAGTGGCATGGACCCCGCAACGCGTGAGGGACTGGGAAAACTTTCGCGTCCGCCTGTCGACGCACGCACCGCGGTGGAATTATCTCGGCGTCAACTACTACCGGTCGCCCCAGATTCCCTGGTGAGCGCCGAGCTTACTGCCCGATGTGCTTCGTGTAGGCGGCCGACCCAAGGAGCGCATCGAGGTCTGACGGATTGCTCGGCTTCACTTTGATCATCCAGCCGGCTCCGTAGGGGTCGCTGTTCAGGAGCGCCGGCTCCTTGTCGAGGCGCTCGTTGATCGCGATTACTTCGCCCGCGATCGGGGCAAACAGCTCGGAAACCGCCTTCACCGCTTCAATCGTTCCGAACACATCGTGCTTGCCGAACTTCGTCCCGACTTTCGGCAGCTCGATGTACACGATGTCGCCGAGCTCTCCCTGCGCGAAGTCGGTTATTCCGATCTCGGCGCTGCTGCCGTCCTTGCCCTTGCGGACGTACTCGTGCTCCTCCGTGTACTGGAGATCGTTCGGAATGTTCGCCACTTGTGCTCCGCTATTGGTGATGCGTTGACCCTCGCAGGGCGCGAAGTCTATCGGCGCTCCGAAAGAGAGTCAAGAAACACGGGCTTCGCTCTTCATGACGAGACCATCGCTCGTGATACCGGGGACCTTTCTTACCGTGTCGACCGCATTTCGCTGAAGAGAGCTCCACAGCGCATCGACATCGCGCTCGAGATCATCGAGTGACCCGGTGTTGTCGATACAGTGATCCGCTCGCGCGCGTTTGAGCTCGGCCGGCATCTGCGAAGCGATCATGTTCATCGCCTCCGTCTCCTCGAGGCCGCGCGTCGTCACCAGACGCTCCAGTCGGAGCGGGCGCGGAGCATCCACGAGCACGATCGCGTCGAACTCATCGACGAGGTTCCGCTCGAAGAGAAGCGGAATCACGCAGACGACGATTGGATCACCGCGCTCTTTTGCGAGGGCGACCTCGCGATCGCGCATTCGCGTTACACCCGGGTGCACGATCCTGTTCAGGGCGTCGAGCTCATTCTGATCGGCGAACACGATCTGGCGAAGCGCTTCGCGATCGAGACTGCCGTCCTGTTGGAGAATGTCCTTGCCCCAACGCTTCACGATATCCCTGAGCGCCTGGCTTTCCGGCCGGACGGCTTCGCGCGCGAGCACGTCAGCATCGATGATGGTCGCGCCGCGATCGGCGAGCATCCTGGCGACCTCCGATTTTCCGCTGGCAATGTTTCCGGTCAGTCCGATGAGGATCATCTTGCGATGGATTGAGGTGGACTTCCAAGCCGGCGAGCGAGGGCAAGATAGGAAGTTCTGTCGAACCTGTCACGGATAAACTGCTGCTTGCAGCTGATCCGTTTCCCCGGGGGAGCTAGAGGAGTCGGACCTGCGCAGCGTCGCCCGCTGGAACTGTGTGGCACATTCTGCACCGCGCCTCGTACGACTCGGTTCCCCCTACCATGATCTGTGGGGAGTTGTACGGGGCAGGGCGGCCACCAATCAGCCTCTGATTTCGACTGGCGGGCCCCCCGCACAGAACGCAAATCGCGTGCAGCTTGTCGACGACCTCGGCAATAGCCATTAGTTCCGGCATGGCGCCAAAGGGCTCACCACGAAAATCGGTATCGGTTCCGGCAATGATCACCCGGCGTCCGCGGCCCGCCAGGGAGGTCACTAACGGGACGATTCCTTCATCCATGAACTGCGCCTCATCGATCGCGATGACATGCGCCGTCGGATCGACCTGCTGCGCGATCTGGGCGGCGGAATCGGCAGGAATTGCTTCGACGGTGCGGCCGTCGTGGCTGGAGATTGAGTAGATACCCGCATAACGCGCGTCGAGGTGGGACTTGAAGACCTGCACGCGCTTGCGGGCGATCACTGCGCGCCGCACCCGCCTCAGGAGCTCCTCGCTCTTGCCGCTAAACATGACTCCGGCAATGACTTCCACCCATCCACCTGTCTGGTGGAAAGGTCCGCTCGGGCCGCTCACGAGCGGTCGCGATCTCTGCGGGGACCTCCACGAGACGATCTGTCGGGCGGCCCACCGCGTCGGGGGGCGGGAGGACGGCCCCGGGGCGGACCGCTTCGATCTCCGCGTGGCGGTCCGCTTCGGTCGCGTGCCCCGCGATCCGGCCGGTCGGGTCTGGCTGCTGCTGAGCGCTCGCGCTCCTCTTTGTCCCGCTCGCCGCGAACGACGACGCGACGCCCGCGAATCATCGCTCCATTCACCCGGGCGATGACGCCTGCCGCATCGCCTTCGGCGACTTCAACCAGCGCATGACTCTCACGCAGGTCGATCTTCCCGACATGATCCGCGGCAATTCCCCCTTCGCCCGCAATTACCCCCATCAGATCGCCGACCTTCACCCCGTCGCGGGTTCCGATAGTCATGAAGAGACGCGTCATTCCGCCGCTGTCCGCGCGGGGACCTTCCGACGGCCTCGGGCGAGCAGCTGCTGGTGGATTCGCCTCAGCCATGCGCCGCTGCGCCCGCTCGCGCTCCAGCACGTTGAGCGCGGCCGCGGCGAGCTCGAGGGCGTCGAACTCTTCGAGCAGCGGCTCCAATGAGATGGTCTCGCGCGCGGGAACTCCGCGCGCGAGCACGGCGCGCAGCTCCTGACGCACAGCTTCCTCGCGATCGCGGGCGCGCCGCTCGGGACCGGGAAGATTCATGGGAGCGAGTCGTCCACCCGAGAGCTCCCTCAGCCACGCTACTTCGCCCGGCTGGGCGAGCACGACGACCTGCACCGGCTTCGCCTGCGCGATTCGCTGTAGCTCGGCCGGCGTTACCGGCGGCTGATAGAAGATCACCGTGTGGGCGGGATCCTTCGAGTCGCTGCGGGTCACGCGGATCGTCGTGTCATCGTCGCGGTAACCGAGCGTCCTGATGGTGCGCGACGCCTCGGCGGCCGCGCTTTCGTCGCGAGCGACGATGACGGCCGAAGGCGGATCGAGATCGTCGAGGAGCCTTCGCAGTGCGCTGCCCCGCGCGCTGTCCGCGACTGTCACGAATCTGATTATTGGAAATTCGTAGTTCTCGGGCATCTGCGGCGCTTCCGTCTCCGGTGGCCCGACCTTCCGCGCGCGCCGCGCATAACGCTCGACCAGGTCTTCGACGACCGGCGTCAGCTTGCGGGCGACGATGACGCGTCCTGCTTCGCCCAGCTCACCGAGCAGCGCTTCGAGGGCGGCGACGGCCTCAGGGCCGTCGGCGAGAATGTCATCTACCCAGGCCAGCACCACCGTTCGAACCGTGTCCAGCTTGAGGATCGACGAGCGAACCAAGGCGCCGAGCTCGGACGCGCTGCCCGCGACCGCGAGAACTGGGCGGCTCTTGAAGATTCGTCCGGCGCGAGCAGCGCCCGTAACGGGAACGACCTCGATGCCCCCTGGTCCCGTGAGGCGGAGTATCGTCTCCGAAATCGTCAGCGCGCTCTCCGCATCGCGAGTGACCACTACGACTTGCGTGCCGCTGGCCGACGGATCGACGCGAGCCAGCGCCGGAGTCAGAAATTCCGCGATCGACTCGGTCGTATGCGGAAGAGTATAGACCAGATTTTGACTGCGAGAGACCTGAGTCGCCGCGCGCTCTCCAACTTCCTCCAATTCCGGCATCCCAATCCTCTATTTTGCAACGTGGCGCGGTATCCGCCCCGCCGGTATCGTTATATGTCCTGCCGCCTCGCGGCCTCGCGGCCTCGCCGCCCACCAAAGATAGCGCATTGAGGCACCCATGATTACCGCGATTGTACTGATAAAGGCCGAGCCGCAGCGCATCGCCGAATGCGCGACCAAGCTGGCGGGGATAGACGGCGTGTCACAGGTCTATTCGGTGTCGGGAGAGTGGGACCTGGTAGCGATGGTGGAGGTCTCCGAGCACGAGGCGATCGCGCGAATCGTGACTGAGGGAGTGAGCGTCGTTCCGGGCATCAGGTCCACCCACACTCTGACCGCATTCCGCGCCTACTCGAAGAAGGACCTCGAGCAGGCGTGGGACATCGGGCTGGAGTAAGCTCGATGCTGGTAAGCAATTCGGGTCCGGACATCGCGAGCCGGGCCGCGTTCCGAGTGCTCATGAAGCGCCTGCCGGGGATCAGTCCGGTCGAGTCCGGCGCGTCCCCGGAGCCATTTGTCTCCACCGATCCGCCCCTTCTGCGATCGGTCCAGAACGTGGAAGGAAGCTTGTTCCGCGTCGTCAAGGTGCCGGATTTTGCTCGATCCTCGGTGTCGGGATTCGGCGCGTTTCTGGATGGAACGCAACAGATGCGTTTCGTCGGCCACCACTTGGGTGTTCCGATCGTGTTCGGAACGGTTGCAGCGGGTGTACGGGTTCGGGTGAATCGCCGGCTCATTACGTGGGGACACGAGGCGCCACGTGTACAGCGAAGGATTTATCTGCCGCTGAGGTATCTACCGCCGCTATCCGAGATCCGTGACGAGAGCAGCGAGATCGCCGCCGCCAACTGGGAGATTGTCGATACCGCCACAGCGGACAAGAACGGCGACTATCCCAGTCAACATCCCACAGTGCTCCAGGAGCGAGCGCGCCGGGCGGTGGACGAGGACCGGGATCGTCTGGAGGACTTTCTTGCCGAAGCGTGGTGTGCTCGCGCGGAGGCACCGCTCTTCATCGACGGTGGTATTAGTCGAAGCGAGCGAGTTGCGTCGTCATCTTGCGCGGTCGGTGTGATCAAGAGCCATCGCACCCTCTACTTTGATGGGGAAGCAATGGGCAAGGTACTCGGCTTGAAACGAGGCGAACGCACTTCAGTGTTCAGCGTGACTTCGCGATCCCGTAATTCTGTAATGAGCTGGTATCTGCGGGTACGGGACGAGAAGGGTCACGAGCCGATGTGGGGATTGCTACGCATCGAGATCGCCGAAACTGACCGACCGACCGACAGAGCGGACGAAATTTCGAGGTGGGTGATGGCGGAGACGACGCCTCTCTCCCTGCCGGACGGCAGATGGGACAAAATGGCGTACGGTGTGCGCGACTGTGAGGAATTTCTGAGAGCAATTTCATGAGCGAAGCGCTCGGGCGCGTCGTCGCGACGGAGAGAAAGCCGAACACTCCACACGAGTTTCATTTCTGGACCGCGATCGATTCGCCGGTCGGAATCGGGACGATCGTGCGCGTGGATGGGGCGCAGCCAGTCGAGGGGCACATCCCGCACATCTATGGAATCATCGTCGAAGGGTTCAGCTACACGGATCTCCAGTCGCCGATGCACGATGTGATGGGACACGATGGCTCACCGACCACGGCGGGATTCGCGTCCACCGAGCGCGCGGAGATTCGTCTCTATACCGCGGCCGTCCTCAGGCAAATTCCTGAGGAGCCGCTGCAGCCCGTTCCGATGGGCCAGGTTTATCTCGCTGATGAAGCGGACGTTCAGGTCGCACTGCGCATGGACAGCTATCTGCGCGAGGGCGCGAACAC
>JBBQWD010000009.1:0-17974 GCA_038210945.1 Gemmatimonadales bacterium | reverse complement strand
GCAGCTCGACGCGATTCTCGCTCGAGGAAAGAAGATGCTGTATGAGTCGCGAGCCAAGCGTGTCTGGCCCGGACGGGACGAGAAGATTCTCGCATCCTGGAACGGGCTGATGCTGCGCGGCATCGCAACCGCGGCCAGAGTCTTCGCCCGAGCTGATTTCAAGGATCTCGCCGTCCACAACGCGGAGTTTCTCTCCCGGGAAATGGTGAGCAAAGGAAGAGTCATGCGCTCCCACAAGGAAGGCGTCACTCGAATCACTGGCTTCCTCGAAGATCACGCCGCGGTCGCGCTCGGTTTCCTCGCCGTTTACGAGCTGACTTTCGACGAGGGGTGGGTTGACCGCGCCCGGGAGATAGCCGACGCGATGATCGAGTGGTTCTGGGACGAGGAGACCGGGGCTTTCTTCGACACTGCCAAGGACGCGGAACAGCTCATCACCCGACCACGCGATGTAACCGACAACGCGACGCCTTCTGGTACTTCGCTAGCCGTCGAGCTGCTGCTCCACCTGTCCGAGCTGCAACAGAACGCGGAGTACCGCCGGCGCGCGGCGTTCACTCTCGAAGCGCTCGTCGAGCCGATGACGCGGTTCCCGACCGCGTTCGGCCACCTCTTGGGCTGCGCCGACATGGAGATCAACGGAGCGATCGAGGTAGGGCTTGTCGGTGATGTGAAGAGCGTGGCGTTCAAGGCACTGGAGCAAGCAGTGGCCGAGCGGTACGTTCCTTCTCTCGTGCTTGCCGGCGGAGCAGCGAAAAAGGATTCTCACATCAAACTGCTCGAGGATCGTCCGCTCGTCGACGGTAAGCCAACCGCCTACGTTTGCCGCAACTACACGTGCGACAAGCCGGTGACCGAGCCGGATGCCCTGTCCGATCAATTGAACAAACACGCGAGCGCAATTCGTGGCTGACCAGCAATCATCCTTCACCCGCGGCATCTTCGCGGGCGTCGTTCTCGACTCCCTGCTTTTCCCCTACCCGCGCCCGCTCGACGTGCGCAGCGCTGACGAAGCCCGAACAGCGCGTCGTCTCATCAAGGAGCTGCGCGCTCTCGACGGCGACGTCATCGATTCCGCCAGGTTCGACGAAGAAGAGACGATCCCCGACAACGTCATCAAGGCATTCGCCGCGATTGGGATGCTGGGCCTTACAATTCCGAAGAAATACGGCGGCCTCGAGCTATCGTCGTCAGCCTACGCGCGGGTGTTCGAGACGCTCGCCTCGATCGATGGGTCGCTGGCCATCCTTGTCGGTGTCCACTGCGGCCTTGGCTCCAAGGCAATCGTCCTTCATGGCAGCGATCAACAGAAGGAGCGCTACCTCCCTGCACTCGCGCGCGGTGATTATCTCGCCGCGTACGCTCTGACCGAGCCTGAGGTTGGATCGGACGCGCAGAACATCAAGACTACCGCGACGCCGAGCAAGGACGGTGCGCACTGGAGATTGAACGGACACAAGATCTGGATTGGCAATGCACACCGGGCCGGAGTCATCGCCACTTTCGCGCAGGCGACCGTCCACCGTCGCGGTGAGGACGTGCAGCGCATGACCGCGTTTCTGATTCGCCCCGACATGCCTGGCTTCAAAGTCGTCGGCACTGTTCGGAAGCTCGGAATCCGGGGATCGACCCAGGCCGAGCTGAGTTACGAAGGACTCGAAGTACCGGCGGATCATCTTCTTGGCGGCGTCGGACGAGGCTTCAGTGTCGCCGTGCACGTGCTGAATGCAGGGAGGCTGACACTCTCGGCGGGGTGCACCGGGGCTACCAAGCGCATTCTCCATGAGATGACGTCGTACGGCGAACAGCGCGTACAATTCGGGCACCCGCTGGCGGACTTCGAGATCACACAGCGCAAGCTCTCACGCACCGCCAGCGACATCTACGCGTCTGATGCGATGCTCGGCGTGCTCGCGTCGATGGTGGATCGCGGCGACAATGATTTTTCTCTCGAGGCCGCGTGCGCGAAGGTTTTCGCGAGCGAGATGGTGTGGCGCGCGGCTGACGACATGGTTCAGCTCGCCGGAGGCCGCGGCTACGTCAAGCCATATCCGTACGAGCGTATGCTTCGCGACTCGCGTATCAACCGCATTTTCGAGGGCGCGAACGAGGTTCTGAGACTCTTCATCGCGCTCAACGGCATTCAGGCGCCGGCGGAAGCGCTCAAGGAGATAGGCTCCGCCCTCCGGAGGCCGTTGCGCAACCTCGGCTTGCTTGGTGGCTATGCCACGTCACGGGTCAGGCTGCGCCTCGGGCAGACGTCGACACTCGATTTCGAAGTCCACGAGCGGCTGAAGAAGCACAAGGATTACTTCGAGAAGCACGTCGCCGAGCTGGGTAGCGCGACGGACCGGTCGATCCTGCGTCATCGCGAGAAGATCGTGGACAGTCAGCTCATTCTCGAGCGGCTGGCGAACATGGCGATCGATCTCTTCGCTACGGCTTGTGTCATCGCACGAACCCAGAGCCTCATCGACGAGCGAGGCGTCGAGACGTGCGATCGTGAGATTGCGCTGTGCGACCTGTTCTGCATGGAAGCCGGCCGCCGCTTTCGCGGTAATCGGCATATGCTCGACGGCCGCGGGGACGAGGTCGATGATATCCGACGCTCGGTTGCAAGCTCAGTCCGCGGCGGGAAGGGCTACTTCGTTACTGACGCGATCCTCGAAGAGTAGATCAACAGCCGTTTCTATCGCGGAGGCTGCTGCGGTTGTCCTGTGAGCGCGTTATTCCCAGCGGCACTTTCTTGATACCGACATCGAGCCTACTCAGAAAGCGTCGGAAGGAACTGCGGCGCGCGGCGATGCTTGGTCGCCTGCTCGTACGCGTACGCGATCTTGATCAGCGTCGGCTCGCTATACGCGCGCCCGAAAAACGAGATCCCAACTGGCAGATTGTGCGAGTATCCCGCCGGCACGTTGATGTTCGGATAACCGGCGACCGCGGCTGGAGTAGAGCTCGCCCCGGAGAAATGGTCGCCGTTGACGAGATCGGTCACCCACGCCGGACCGCCAGTCGGAGCAACGATCGCGTCGAGCTTGTACTTCTTCATCGTCGCGTCGATTCCCTCAGTCCGCGACATCCTGAGATCCTTCGCCAGGGCGTCGCGATACTTCTTATCGGTAAGCGGACCCTTCGCCTGAGCCTGGATGAACAGCTCCTGCCCGAACCACGGCATTTCCTGGGCTCGATGATTCTCGTTGAAATCGATGATGTTCTGTAAAGTCCTGACGGGAGCCTTTGGTCCCAACCCCGCGAGATACGCGTTCAGGTCCGCCTTGAGCTCGTACAACAAAACGTCGAGCTCGCTGTCATCGAACTTGCCGGCGGTCTCGATGTTGGCGGGATCCACGATCACGGCACCGTTTGTCTTCATTGCGTCGATTGCATCGTTCACGAGCCTGTCGGTCACGTCGCTGTAACCGAAGAACTTGGCGCGCGCGACCCCAATCCTCGCGCCGCGCAATCCATTGGGGTCGAGGAATCGCGTATAGTCGACCTGCCCGCGCGAGCGGTTCACCATCGTCGTGGAATCCCGCGTGTCGATACCAGTCAAGGCATTCAGAATGATCGCGGCATCTCTGACCGTTCTCGCCATCGGGCCGGCGGTGTCCTGACTGTGCGCAATCGGAATGATGCCCGACCGGCTCACGAGACCGAGCGTCGGCTTGATGCCAACGATTCCGTTGGCGGACGATGGGCAGACGATCGACCCATCGGTCTCGGTTCCAATCGCTCCTGCGCAAAGATTGGCCGACACCGCGCCCCCGGAGCCCGAGCTGGACCCACAGGGATTTCTGTCGAGCACGTACGGATTCTTCGCCTGGCCACCGCGTCCGCTCCACCCGCTCGACGAATGTGTCGACCGAATATTCGCCCACTCGCTGAGATTCGCCTTGCCGAGCAGCACTGCGCCCGCCGAGCGCAGCTTCGCGGCGATGAAGGCATCCTGTAGTGGAATGGAGCCTTCGAGCGCGAGCGAGCCGGCGGTGGTCGTCATGCTGTCCGCGGTGTCGATGTTGTCCTTGAGCAGAATCGGGATTCCGTGCAGCGGTCCGCGCACCCGTCCGGATTTCCGCTCGCGGTCGAGTGAATCAGCAATGGCCAACGCATCCGGATTGACTTCCAGCACGTGCCGAAGTGTCGGCCCTTTCCGATCCAGCTCTTCGATCCGCGCCATATACAGCTGCGTGATCGAGTGGGACGTCATGCGTCCGGACGACATGCCCGCCTGAAGGTCCGCGATCGTCACTTCTTCGAGCTCGAACGGCGAGATCGTGAACCGATCCCGGCGGAGGCTGGGCTCGACTCCGGCACTCAGAGTCTCGGCGCCGAGCGGTTTACCACGGACTGCCAGGATTCCGGCGACGGCGCCGATGCGCACGAAGTCTCTACGATCCATGTCGAGTCACCTCCTTGATGGCCATCAATCGAAATCGAGCGCGAGATCGAGTGCCGGCGCCGAATGGGTCAGCGCTCCAACAGAAATCCAGTTGACTCCGGTCTCCGCGATCGCCCGCACCGTGTCGAGTTTTATTCCACCCGATGCTTCAGTCACTGCGCGGCCGTCCACCAGTTGGACTGCTTGGCGCAAATCGGTAAGTCCCATATTGTCGAGCATGATGATGTCGGCCCCCGCATCGATCGCGGCTTGCACCTGTTCGAGCCTATCGCATTCGACCTCGACCTTGATTCCCTCTGGTGCAACCGCGCGCGCGCGTTTGACGGCGAGCGCGATGTCGCCATCGACGGCAGCGAGGTGATTGTCCTTGATCAAGACTCCCGATGACAGGTACAAACGATGGTTGAGCCCGCCGCCACAGCGGACGGCGTACTTCTCGAGTCGCCGCCAGCCTGGTGTCGTCTTCCGTGTGTCGAGAATGTGCGCACCCGTGCCTGCTATCGCCTCGACAAACCGAGCGGTGAGCGTCGCGATTCCCGACAATCGCTGCACGAAGTTGAGCGCCACACGCTCCGCCGACAACAACCCGCGTGCGTGACCCGAGAAGAACATCACGGGAGTCTGCGGCTTGACGCGCGCTCCGTCCTCGTGGTCGGTGCGGATAGTCACCGCCTTGTCCAGCTGCTCGAACGCCTCACGCGCGAGCGCCAGCCCCGAGATCACGCCCGTCTGTCGCGCCACGAGCCGGCAGCGGGCCCTCCTGTCCGACACCACTGTCGCCGCCGTCGTGATGTCGTGCTTGGCGTCGTCCTCTTTCAGCGCGGCGGCAACCAACGCCTTCGTCTCCTTCTTCGTCAGGGGAAAGTGAAGTCCTTCCTCCCAGTAGAATCCGTGCGCGGCGAGCTCGCTCTCGCGGCGAGGCGTCATTCGCCGGGATCGACGGAGGCTTCGGGGACCGGCGACAGCGGCGTCTGCCCGCCGATCGACACCATGCGCTCGATCGCGAGGCGTGCACGCGCTGCAATCTCGGGAGGCACCGTTATGCGATGCTCCATCCTCCGCAGCGATCTGAGAACCTTGGGGAGCGTCGTCACCTTCATGAACGCGCATACCGCTTCCGGATTCGCCGGATGAAAGATCTTGGTCGGATTCTCTCGGCGCAGCCGATGCAGAATCCCGACTTCCGTCGCGACGATGAACTCGTCGTTCGGCGAGATCTTCGGCCGCTTTATCATCCCCTCCGTCGAGAGGATCTGCACTCCCACCGGATCGATATCCCCTGCCGACACCGCTTCGACGACGCTCGTTGCGCACCCGCACTCGGGATGGATCAGGAACTCCGCGCCCGGATGCGCCGCTCGTTGAAGCCTGATGTCCTCTGGATCGATCCCCGCATGCACGTGACACTCGCCCATCCACACGTGCATGTTCTTGCGGCCGCTGATGCGGCGCACGTGCGCGCCGAGGAACATGTCGGGGAGAAAGAGAATTTCCTTGTCGAGAGGAATGGAGTTGACGATCTCGACGGCATTGCCCGACGTGCAGCAGTAGTCGCTCTCCGCCTTTACCTCGGCCGTCGTGTTTACATACGAAACGACGACAGCGCCTGGATGCTCCGCCTTCCAGTCGCGCAGCTGTTCGGCATCGATGGTCGCCGCGAGCGAGCAACCGGCAGCGAGGTCCGGAAGCAGCACCGTCTTCTGCGGCGAAAGAACCGCCGCCGTCTCCGCCATGAAGTGAACGCCGCAGAATACGATGACATCGGCCTTCGTCTTCGCGGCTTCACGACTCAACCCGAGCGAGTCTCCGACGAAGTCGGCGACATCCTGGACCTCGGGACGCTCGTAGTTGTGAGCGATGATCACCGCGTTGCGCGTTCGCGCCAGGTGCTTGATCTCGGCGTGCAGCGCCGCGTACTGGCCGTCTATCGTGTCTACCATTCGATGTGCTTGCCGCTCCACTTTCGTTTTGCACGGGGGAAATCACTTCTATAATGCCCTCCGCGCGATTCCTTTCTCAACAGCGCGGCGTCGGCAATCAGGAGAGAGGTCTGTACCATGTTCGCCTCCTCCGTCGCTCCTTCCGGCAGGCGCGACTCGATCTCTGTCAGCTTGGCGAGACCGAGCCTCAATCCCTTGGCGCTGCGGTCGATGCCACAGTAGTCCCACATCACCTGCCTGATCGTGTCAGCTGCGACCAGTGGAGCACCGCGATCTCGCAACACCGGGACCTCCCAATTTTTCTTTCGTGGCGGCGTTGGCAGTTTCTTCACCTCTAGCATGTCTCTCGCCACTCGCTCGGCGAATACCAGACCCTCGAGCAAAGAGTTCGATGCCAACCGGTTCGCACCATGAACCCCGGTGCGCGACACCTCGCCGCACGCGTACAGCCGGTCGAGGCTCGCGCGGCCGCGTAGATCCGTGACGATTCCTCCCATCATGTAGTGCGCTGCCGGAGTGACGGGAATCAGATCCTTTCCTGGATCGATACCGCGCGCTCTGCAAATCGCAAAGATTCCGGGAAAGCGTTGCTCGAACTCCGCGCCAAGCATGCTCGCGTCGAGCCAGACGTGTCTGCCACCGGCTTTCTCGCGAAAGATCTCACGCGCCACCACATCGCGCGGCGCCAGCTCCGCCAGCCGATGCTTCTTCAACATGAAGCGCTCGTGCTCCTCGTTGAGCAGAACCGCTCCTTCACCGCGCACCGCTTCCGAGATCAGCTGCAGCGGACTCTCGGGCGTGTCGAGAGCCGTCGGATGGAATTGCACGAACTCCATGTCAGCGAGCTTGGCGCCGGCGCGGTGCGCGATCGCGTAGCCGTCGCCGGTCGCGACCTGTGGATTAGTCGTGTACCGGTAAACCTGGCCGCACCCGCCGGTAGCAAGCACCGTCGCATCCGCAATTATCTCAACCGCTTTACCGGCGACCGCCGCACGAACCCCGAAAACCACGCCATCCTCCACGATCAGCTCGAGGATGCGTGCCTTCTCCAGCACCTCGATCCGCTCGCTCTCCTTCACCTTCTTGATCAGCGTGCGCGCCACCTCGGCGCCGGTCTGATCTCCGTGCGCATGCACGATCCGCCGGCGAGAGTGGGCAGCCTCACGGCCGAGTTTGAAATTCCCTCCCGGCTCCAGATCGAACTGCGCACCTGCGGTCGCCAACTCACGGACCCGCGTGGGACCCTCTTCGACAAGGACCTGGACTGCTTTCGCGTCAGCGAGGGCCGCGCCAGCGGCGAGAGTGTCCTTTCGGTGCAGCTCCGGCGAATCTCCGGCGCCGAGCGCGGCGGCAATTCCGCCTTGAGCGTAAGCGGTCGCGCTGTCGAACAGGGAGCGTTTGGTGAGGACCATCACATCGCCTTCAGCGGAAGCGCGCCACGCAGTGTGAAGACCAGCAACTCCGCTCCCCACAACCAGAAAGCGCGTCCGTATTCGCTCGGCCATACGGTGAAATCAATGTGTGGCGCGATGCATTTGAAAGGGGGCCGTTCGCCTTGCAAGCGGGTGTGTTCTGGGCGATTCTTCAGTTCAGATGAGAAAGCTGATCCTCGTCACTTCCCTCCTGCTCGCCGTCCACATCGCTCTCCTTTTCACCCGTCGGAGCGCCGCGGCCGAGGGAAAGGGGGCGTCGCCGACCCGTATTGGAATAGTGCTCGATGTCGGTGGCCGCGGCGACAAGTCGTTCAACGACGGAGCCTACGCCGGTGCCGATAGCGCGACGAGGCTACTCGGCTCGAACATTCGTTTCATCGAGCCGGGTGAAGGAGCCGATCGGGAAGCAGGCCTGAGATTGTTGGCCGCCGAGGGAATGAACCTCGTCATCGGCGTGGGCTTCATCTTCACCGATGACCTCGCGAATCTGGCCAAGGAGTATCCGAACACGGCGTTCGCGGGGATCGATTACGCGCTCGCGACCGACAAGAACGGCAATGTCATTCCTCCTCCACCCAACGTTGCGGCGCTCAAGTTTCGCGAAGAGGAAGGCTCGTATCTCGTGGGCGCGCTGGCTGCGCTCGTGGGCCACACGAAAAAGGTCGGATTCGTCGGAGGGATGGACATCCCGCTGATCCACAAGTTCGAGGCTGGTTATCGCGCCGGCGTTAAGAAAGTGTGTCCGGACTGCCAGGTGATTGCTCAATACGCCGGCGTCACTCCCGACGCGTTCAAGAATCCCGGCAAGGGTAAGGAGCTGGCGCTCAGCCAATACAACCAGGGCGTTGAAGTGATCTTCCACGCCGCCGGCTCCACCGGTCAGGGAGTGTTCGAAGCGGCCCGCGCGACTAACAAGCTCGCCATCGGAGTCGATTCCGATCAGAACGATGAAGCGCCGGGTCACGTTCTCACCTCGATGGTGAAGGGCGTCAACACCGCGACCTTCGACGCGATCCGCAGGGTGCAGGAGCACACCTTCAAGGGCGGCATTTACTCTTTCGGACTGAAAGAGGGCGGCGTCGGCTACGTCTACGACGACCGCAATCGCGCCCTCATTCCCGACAGCGTCCACACTCGCGTCGAAGAGCTGAAGCAGGAAATCATCGCCGGACGCATCAAGGTCCCCAGCACGAGATGAGCAGCAGCCTCGCGCCGACCGGCAAGGGTGCGCGAGGCGCGACCGCTGGTGTTCCGGCCATCCGGATGGCCGGTATCGACAAGTCGTTCGGCGCGATCATGGCCAACCGCGGTGCGTCCCTCGAGGTAATGGCTGGCGAGATACACGCTCTCGTCGGTGAGAACGGAGCCGGCAAGTCTACGCTCATGCGCATCTTGGGCGGATTGATGAAGCCCGACGCGGGACGAGTCGAGGTGAACGGCCGGGATGTGACCGGCTGGTCGACGAACGACGCGATCGCTGCAGGAATCGGAATTGTCCACCAGCACTTCATGCTCGTTCCCACTCTGTCAGTCGCCGAGAATCTCGTGCTGGGGTGCGAGCCGAAGACCCGGGGCGTGGTACTCGACTACACACGCGCCGCTGACGATGTACGAAAGCTCTCGAGTGAGACCGGGCTCGTGATCGCTCCCGAGCGACTGGTCTCCGATCTCTCTGTCGGCGAGGCACAGCGCGTCGAGATCCTGAAGGTCCTGTTTCGTGGAGCGAGAATCCTCGTTCTCGACGAGCCCACCGCGGTGTTGTCGCCGCCCGAGGTTCGCGAGCTGTGGGCGGTCCTGCGCCGGCTTCGCGACAACGGCGACACGATCGTTCTGATCACTCATCGGCTCGACGAGGTCGTGCAGCTGTCGGACACGATCACGGTGATGCGCGCGGGTCAGACGGTAGCTCGCATCAAGACTTCCGAGACCACTCCCGCTGAGATCGCCAGATTGATGGTCGGACGGGAGGTTTCTCTCTCCGCGGGCAAGAGGGTGCAGCCGATCGCGCGACCGAGCGACGTTCGCCCCGACCAGGGCCTCGATGTCAGAAATCTCGGCATCACTGGATCGCACGGCGTTCGGGTAGTCGATGGCGTCAGCTTCAAGGTGCAGCCGGGCGAAATACTCGGCATCGCCGGAGTCGAAGGGAATGGTCAGACGGAGCTGATCGAAGCGCTCGCTGGACTCAGATCTGTTTCGAATGGCGAGATTCTGATCGACGGCACCGACATCACTCGAAAGCCCGTCGCTGTGCGCCATGATGCCGGTCTTTCCCATATTCCGGAAGACAGGCACCGGCGCGGACTGATCCTCGAGTACACGGTCGCCGATAATCTCATACTCGGCCTCCAGAAGTACTTCGCCAGGAGGGGCGTGATCGACAGCGACCGCGTCCTGAAGAGTGCCGTCGAAGAGATCTCCGCCTTCGACATCAGGCCTGCGAATCCTGTTCTTCCCACACGTGCACTGTCGGGCGGTAATCAGCAGAAAGTTGTCGTGGCCAGAGAAATGGGCCGCAGCTTCTCCGTTCTCCTTGCCTCACAGCCGACACGAGGCGTCGATGTGGGCGCGATCGAGTTCATTCACCAGCAGCTGCTGGATGCGCGGGCAAAGGGCAAAGCCATCCTGCTCGTGAGCGCCGAGCTCAACGAAGTGCTCGCGCTGTCCGATCGGATTGCGGTGATGTATCGCGGCAAGTTCGCAGTGGTGATGCCCGCTGCCGAAGCGAGTGAAGAGGTACTCGGCGAATACATGATCGGCACGAAGAAGGGCAACGCCGCGTGAGTGCATCACCCGTGACGGAAAGCACCAAGCTGGCGTTTGCCGCTGCGCCGTGGCGAGAGCGCGCGGAAGAAGCGCTCATTCCTCCTCTGGTAGCGCTGCTCGTCGCGTTGATTTGCGGGGATCTGTTGATCCTGAGTTACGGCCAGTCGCCAGCAGCGGTGTACCGGCTGCTGCTCGAAGGGACGTGGGGCAATGCCTACGGCTTCGGTCAGGTCTTGTACAAGGCAACCACGCTCGCCTTCACCGGGTTGGCGGTTTCGTTTGGCTTGCGCGCCGGGTTGTTCAACATCGGTGCTGAGAGTCAGCTGGCGGCCGGAGGATTCGGTGCCGCGCTCACCGGGCTCGCGCTTCCCCTCGGAACGCCACTCATCCTCGCTCTTCCCCTCTGCATGATCGCCGCCGGCCTGGCCGGCGGAGTCGTCGGATCGGTGCCCGCCTACCTCAAGACGAGATTCGGCGCGCACGAAGTCATCGTCACGATCATGCTCAACTTCATCGTGCTGGCACTGCTCAACTGGTTCATCGCCGGACATCTCCACGTGCCGGAGACGTTGCACACGCCGGAGATCCACGCGGGAGAGCTGCCGCGGCTCGCGGACATGTCACCACAATTCCACGGCTCGGCCGCAAACCTTTCGCTCGTCGTCGCTGTTCTCACTGCGGGTGCTGTCTGGTTCTATCTCTTTCGCTCGCGTGGCGGCTACGATCTCCGCGCCGTCGGACTACAACCCCCAGCCGCCGAGTACGGGGGCATCAACGTCGGTCGAGTTTGGTTACGCGCACTTACGCTCTCGGGAATGATCGCCGGCATCGGCGGCATCAACTACGTCCTCGGCTACAAGCACTACTACGAGGATGGCTTCGCCAGCGGCGCCGGGTTCATGGGCATCGCGGTCGCGCTCGTGGGACGGAATCATCCAATCGGCGTTCTCGTCGCCGCGTTCTTCTTTGCGACTTTATCGCAGGGCGGTCTCGCGATCCACGCTTTCGTGCCCAAGCAGATGATGGACGTGCTCCAAGGCGTCGTCATTCTCGCGGTCGCGGTGTCTGTCCCCGAAGTGAGACGGATTCTTCGCGGCGCGCGCAGAAGGAGTGACGCGTGAATCCGGTCACTTTCCTGACGCAGATGATCCGGATTGCCATTCCGTATCTCTTCGCGGCGAGCGGAGGCGTGGTGGCGGAGCGCGCCGGCATCGTGAGCCTCACGCTCGAGGGGTTCATGCTGAGCGGAGCATTTGGCGCAGTGCTCGGTGCCAATTACTCAGGGAGCCCGTGGGTCGGCGTTCTCACCGGCATTCTTGGCGGACTCATCTTCTCTCTCATTCACGCCGTTGCGACGATTCGCTATCGCGCTGACCAGGTCGTGGTTGGCGTCGCGATCAACCTGTTGGCGATTGGAGTGACGCGGTTCTTCCTAAAGTTGTTCTTCGACAGCTCGTCGAACTCGCCGAGGGTCACTGGCTTTGGCGGCAACATCAAGGCGGCAGGATTCGACAACCCGCTGTTGTGGCTCGGTCTTCTGGTCGCGCCGGTGATGGCGTTCGTGATCTATCGCACTCCCTTCGGATTGCGCGTGCGAGCCGCCGGTGAGCATCCCGACGCCGCCGAGAGCGTCGGCGTGAGCGTGAAGCGCGTGCGTTACGCGGCGGTGGCGCTTTCCGGAATGCTCGCGGGTCTCGGCGGAGTGTATCTCGCGCTCGACCAGCACCAGTTCACCGATCAGATGACCGCTGGTCGCGGATTTATCGCGATCTCCGCCGTGATCTTCGGACGGTGGGATCCGATTCGGGCCGCGCTCGCCTGCCTGCTCTTTGCGGCCGCCGAGACTTTGCAGATACAACTGCAGGGCAGCCACGCGATCGCGTCGCAATTCATCGAGATGATTCCCTACGCGCTGACCATTGTCGCTCTTGCCGGCGTCGTGGGAAGAGCCGTTCCTCCCGCGGCGTTGGGAAAGGTAGAGGACTAGGTGGCGTCGCCTCTTCGTAGCAGGGCTTCGGCGGTGACCGGCCGAATGTCGAAGGCCGCGAGCGGCAAGCTGTTCGTGCTCATCATCACGAACTTCGTCGACATGGTGGGATTGCTGATGATCATCCCGTTGATGCCGTTCTACGCGCGCGAAATGGGAGGCGGAGGACTCGTCGTCGCGATTCTCATGAGCGCATTCACCGCCGCCCAGCTCCTCAGCGCCCCGATATGGGGGAGATTCTCAGATCGCTACGGCCGGCGCCCCGCTCTGCTCGTCGGACTCACGGCTTCGTGCATCGCTTACGTGGTATTCGCGTACGCGACTTCGATTTGGCTGCTACTGCTCTCGCGCGTCGTTCAGGGTGCCGGTGGTGGAACCGTCGGTGTCATCCAGGCATACGTCGCTGATTCTGTCGAGCCCGACAATCGCGCGAAGGCACTCGGCTGGCTTTCAGCCGCGACGAATGTCGGTGTCGCGATCGGCCCCGCGATCGGAGGGGTAGCACTCAAGTTCGGCAGGAGCGGGCCCGGTCTCGCGGCGGCGACTCTGTGCCTGGTGAACATCTTCTTCGCCTGGAAGTTCCTGCGCGAGTCGCGTGACATGACCGAGGCCCACGACAAGAAGCCGCGCGCATCACGCACGGTGATCGCTCACGTGATCACTCACCCAAACGAGCCGGCCCACCGTCTCATCTGGATTTACGCGATAGCGATCGGTGCCTTCTCGGGACTGATGGCAATACTCGCGCTTTTTCTCGCCGACAGGTTCGGAGTCGGAAAGGATCAGATTTGGATCTTCTACACTTACGTTGGCGCGATCGCGGTGGTGACCCGCGCGGGAATCCTCGGCAAGATGGTAGAGCGATACGGAGAGGCGCGGCTGGCGCGCATCGGTCTCGCTTTTCTGGCTACTGGGTTGGCGACACTTCCGATCGCGCGCGGCTACTTCATGCTCGCGATTGCGGTGGCACTGATCCCGCTCGGCACGGCATTCACGTTCCCCTGCGTGACATCGATGTTGTCGCGGGTAATCTCAAGTAGAGAGCGCGGACTATACATGGGCGTGCAGCAGACGTTCGGTGGATTGTCTCGGGTGATCATTCCGCTGTGGGCTGGATTTTCCTACGATCACTTTGGCAAAACGGTTCCGCTCTTCACCTCGGCGGCGCTTGTGTTCGGAACGATTGTGCTCGGGCTGGGGATTGACGACGGAAGGAAAGCGGCGGTGCCGGTTGCTTCTCCGTGAAAGTGTAGCTCTGCGACGGTAATCCTTTAGCCGTCGTAGAGAATTACAAAATCCTCGCCCTGGCTGTCGTCCGCTTCCAAAACGTGGCTTGTCGTCCCTTGCTGGCCGCAAGGGGCGTGGGCACTGGTACAGTTTGATAGTGAGACTATACCAGTACCAGGGCGTGTGTAAGCTTTGCGACGGCAGGGAACCGCTGTAACTTGCAACATCCCCCAGACCCGTCAAAAGAGCCGGCATGGCCTGTTACACCGACGCCTCGAATCCAAAGAACTACCATAAGGTCGTAGACTGCCAGTACGCCTGTCCGGCCCACACGAATGTGCCGGAATACCTGCGACTGATAGCCCAGGGTCGCTACACCGAGTCCTACCTGCTCAACCGCGAATCAAATGTCTTCCCAGGCATCCTCGGGCGTACCTGCGACCGGCCGTGCGAGCCGGCTTGCCGGCGCGGGAGAATAGACGGAAAGCCTGTCGCCATCTGCCGCCTGAAAAGAGTGGCGGCCGACCTGCGGGACGACATCCAGGAATACCTCCCAAAGGCGCCGGCAATCAGGAACGGAAAGCGCGTCGTGCTCATCGGCGCCGGCCCGGCGTCGCTCACAGTCGCCAACGACCTCATCCCGCTCGGCTACGAGGTCGTGATCTACGAGAAGTATGCACGCGCCGGCGGCTTGATGCGCTTCAACATCCCGGCCTTTCGCCTTCCTGAGAGTGTGCTCGACGAAGAGACGGGCTACATCATTGATATGGGCGCCGAGGTCCGGTACAACACGCCGGTCTCGAGCCTCAAGGAACTGCTGAGCGTCAGCAACAACTTCGACGCGGCCTTCGTAGGCAGCGGCGCACCAAAAGGGAAAGAGCTCGACATCCCGGGCCGCTGGGATGAGGGCGCGCGCGAGCGCATCCACATCGGCATCGAGTGGCTCGGCTCGGTCCACTTCGGCCACATCGACAAGATCTCACCGCGCGTCCTGATAATCGGCGTCGGCAACACAGCCATGGACTGCTGCCGCACCTCACGCCGGCTGGGCGGTATCGATACGAAGGTCGTGGCGAGGCGGTCGCGTCCGTACTTCAAGGCCTCGCCCTGGGAGCTGGAAGACGCCGACGAGGAGGGAATCCGCATCGTCGAGAATCACGCGCCGAAGCGTTTCGTCATTGAAAACGGCAAGCTCGTCGGCATGGAATTCGAACGGCTCCGCTGGACCAACGACAACAGCCGCCAGACGAGCACCGTGATCGACAGGGTCACCCTTCCCTGCGACGAGGTCATCCTCGCCATCGGGCAGGACAACGCGTTTCCCTGGATCGAGCGCAACATCGGCATCGCGTTCGACGAGCGCGACATGCCAATCATCGACAAGAAGACTTTCGAGTCCACTCGGCGCGGCGTGTTCTTCGGCGGCGATGCCGCCTGGGGTCCGCAGAACATCATCTGGGCAGTCGAGCACGGCCATCAGGCGGCGATCTCGATACACCGGCATTGTCAGGGCCTACCGGTCGAGGAGCGCCCGCCGGAGGGAATGCATCTCGAGAGCACGAAGATGGGGCTCCACTCGTGGGCCTACTCGAACGACTTCAACCCGTCGGAGCGCTCGAAGATGAAGCACGCCGAGTTGGTCGAGCGCTTTTCGGCGATCGGCGTCGAAGTGGAGCTGGGCTTCACGCCCGAGCAGACGGCGACTGAAGTCGAGCGCTGCCTGAACTGCGACATCGAAACGCACTTCGAGAACACTCTTTGCATCGAGTGCGACGCCTGCGTCGACGTCTGTCCAGTGAGCTGTCTCACGATCACGCCAAACGCGGCGAGCGAGATGGATCTCCGGACGATGCTCTCCGCCCCCGCGCAGAATATGACCCAGGACCTCTACGTGTCCGATGCGCTGCCGCAGACGAAACGCGTGATGGTCAAGGATGAGGACATCTGTCTCCACTGCGGGCTGTGCGCCGAGCGTTGTCCGACGGCGGCCTGGGACATGAAGAAGTTCGCGCTGGTGCTGCCGTATGCGTTCGCGCCGACGGGACCGGGCTCGGAGGCAGTCGTATGAGCGGCGTCAACGACTTCTCATTCAAGATGGCCACCGTGAACGGCACCGGCTCGGCCAGCGCCAACAGCCTGCTGATGCAGGCGATCTTTCGCATGGGCATCCCGGTCACCGGAAAGAACATCTTTCCGTCCAACATCCAGGGACTGCCGACGTTCTACGACATTCGCGTGAGCAAGGACGGCTACACCGCGCGGCCCCGGGAGATGGATCTGGTCGTCACGCTCAATCCGAGCACATACGCCAAGGACGTCGCATCGGTCAGGAAGGGCGGGTATCTCCTTTATGATTCGTCGTGGCCGCTCGAGCCCGACCTGGTGCGGGAAGGCATCACGATCCTCGGCATCCCCTTCGGGAAGATGTGTGTCGAGATCTTCGAGGGCGATCGGAATCGCACGCTGCTTCGCAACATCGTGTATGCGGGCGCGCTGGCTGCGTTTCTGAGCATGGACATGGAGGTCGTCGGTCAGATGCTGACCGAGAAGTTCTCGAAGAAGAAGGGGCTGCTCGACGCGAATCGTCGCGCGATCCAGCTGGGTTTCGATTACGCCAAGGCGCATTTCGACTGTCCGCTGCCGTTTCATCTCGAGCATATGGATGCCACCGGCGACTCGATCATCATCGACGGCAACTCCGCGGCCGCGCTCGGCGCCGTCTACGCCGGTGCGACGGTTGGCGCATGGTATCCGATCACGCCATCGACATCGCTGATGGAAGCGTTCACGTCGTTGTGCAAGAAGTTCAGAACGGAGCCGGACACCGGGCTTGCCAGGTACTGCATCATCCAGGCGGAAGACGAGCTGTCGGCGGCGGGAATCGCGATCGGAGCAGGGTGGGCCGGCGCGCGCGCCTTCACCAACACTGCGGGACCGGGCATCTCGCTGATGCAGGAGTTCGTCGGGCTCGCGTACTACACGGAAATCCCGGCTGTCTTCTTCGACATTCAGCGCACCGGCCCATCTACCGGCATGCCGACGCGCACCCAGCAGGCGGATCTGTTGTCGCTGGCGTACGCGTCGCACGGCGACACAAAACACATCGTGCTCTTTCCGTGCAACCCGGAAGAGTGCTTCTACATGAGCGTGAAGGCGTTCGATCTCGCCGATCGCTTTCAGACGCCGGTGTTCGTGGCGAGCGATCTCGACATCGGGATGAACGACTGGATGTGCAAGCGACTGCAGTGGGACGACAGCTTTCGCCCGGACCGGGGCAAGTGTCTGACTGCCGACGAGCTCGAGTCCGTGAAGAAGTTCTCGCGCTATCTCGACGCGGAAGGCGACGGCATCGCTGCGCGGTCGCTGCCGGGTGTGCACGGCCACGGCGCGTACTTCGTTCGCGGCTCAGGGCACGACAAGCACGGCACATACACCGAGGATGCCGACGCATATCAGGAAGTCGTCGACCGGTTGGCGCGCAAGTTCCGGCTTGCCGCTACTGCCGTCCCGGCGCCAGAGATTCACACTGTTCCGGGTACTGAGGTTGGGATCGTGTCGCTGGGCGGCTGTCATGCCGCGGTGCTCGAGGCGATCGATCGCCTGGGCGACATGGGAATAGTCGCCGACTATATGCGCATCAGGGCGTTCCCATTCGACGCGCCGGTTCGCGCATTCCTCGATTCACACGCGGTGAATTTCGTCGTCGAGCAGAACCGCGATGCGCAGCTCCGGTCGCTGTTGGCGATCGAGACCGGCAAGCCGCGCGACGAGATGGTCCCGGTGCTTGATTACGGCGGGATGCCGCTCACGGCGATGGCCGTGGTCACCGCGGTATCGGGTCATCTGTCCCGGGACGGCGTCGGGCCTTCGGTTCGTTCCGCGCGAGAGGTGGTAGCATGACGTCGATTGCCAAGCCACAGGTTCGGCACCCGGGTCTCAAGAAGAACGCGCTGGGCTTCACTCAGCGCGATTATGAAGGCGCGATGTCCACGTTGTGCGCCGGTTGCGGGCATGACTCGGTGACCGCGGCACTGGTTCAGGCCTGCTTCGAGCTCGCGCTGCCGCCGCATCGCGCGGCGAAGATGAGCGGCATTGGATGCTCGTCCAAAACGACTGCTTACTTCATGCGGCAGTCGCATGGGTTCAACTCCGTTCACGGACGCATGCCTTCGGTGACGACTGGCGCCAACGCCGCCAATCGCGACCTCAACTATATCGG
>JBBQWD010000008.1:0-18207 GCA_038210945.1 Gemmatimonadales bacterium | reverse complement strand
CCCGATCGATTACAACTCTTTCGAGGGCACGATCCCGAAAGGAGAGTACGGTGGCGGAACTGTCATGCTTTGGGATCGCGGGACGTACTCATCCGATACCGCCCCCTCTCCTGACGAAGAAGAGGATGCGATCCGCGATGGTCTGAAGCGCGGAGATCTCAAGATCACGTTCTACGGAGAGCGACTGCGCGGCTCCTTCGCCCTCATTCGCATGAAATTCGCGCGTGAGGGATCTTCTTCAAAGCCACAGTGGCTAATGATCAAGCATCGCGATGAATTCGCGACCCAGGAAGATGTCGTCGCCGACAACATGACGTCGGTGGAATCAGGCCGAACAATGGACGAGATAGCGTCGGGTAAGAGTCGTGTCTGGCGAAGCAATCGCGAGCCGCAAAAGAGACGCGCCGCGCTGAGTGCTACGGCGAAGTCCGTCCGGGACCCGCGCGCCCAGCCCAGCTCGACCTCTGCCGCAAAACTTCCGTCGACGCTGGAGCCCATGTACGCGAGTGTCGGCAGCGAGATCCCGGGAGACGGCTGGACGTTCGAGCCCAAATACGATGGGATTCGCGTCCTCGCTTACGCGACCTCGACCGACGTCAAGCTCATGACCCGCAACGGCAAGGACAAAGCGCAGCAGTTCCCGGAAATAGTGGCCTCGCTCAAGAAGCTGGCGGCTCAGACCAAGCGTTCGCTCGTCGTCGACGGCGAAATCGTGGCGCTCGTCGATGGAGAGCCGGCGCGATTCCAGGAGCTTCAGGGTCGGATGCACGTCAAAGAGCCGAACATGATTGCGCGGTACTCGTCCGCGGCGCCGGCGGCGCTGATTCTATTCGATATCCTGGTTGATGGCGACGACGTCCTGATCAGGGAGCCCTGGTCCGAGCGCAGAGCCAGACTCCTGAAGCGGGTCGGCAAGCGTGTCACTCCGCAGCTCCGTGTAACCGAATCCATCGAAGGCGATGGTAAGAAGATGCTCGAGAACGCGCGCCGTCAGGGCTGGGAAGGCATCATCGCGAAACGCATCGACTCCCATTACGAGCCCGGAAATCGCTCGCGCAACTGGCTCAAGCTGAAGATCGAGTTCCGGCAGGAGTTCGTCGTCGGAGGATATACCGAGCCGCGGAATAGCCGCGCACACATCGGCGCCCTGCTCCTGGGCTACTTCGACAAGGATCGGTTCATCTACGTCGGCCACACAGGTGGCGGCTTCACCCAAAAGGGGTTGGAGGAGATGTCTCGCCGGCTCAAGCCCCTCGAGAGAAAGACCTCACCTTTCGAAGAAACGCCGAAGACCAACGAGAAAGCCCATTGGGTCAAACCGGAAGTCGTGGTTGAAGTCAAATTCAACGAGTGGACTGCTGACCGCCGGCTTCGCCAGCCAATCTTCCTTGGCGTTCGCGACGACAAGGATCCCAAGGAAGTCGGCCTGGAAGGGATCAGCGTACAGAGGAAGTCGGTTCAAGGCGGTACTGTCGCGAAGCGGAGGGCGCGTCCCAGCATTCCCGCCCGTGCCAAATCAGCAACGAAAACGCCCCGCCATTCTGCCAGTGTCTCGCGACGGGCTTCGACGTCCGGCAAAGCCCGCGATAAGGTCGACACCGCATCGCTGCCCGAACAACTGACAGCCCTCGAAGAAAAAGGCGGAGACGGCTACCTGGACTTCGGCGGCGGGAAAAAGCTCAAGGTCTCGAACCTCGACAAGGTTTTCTTTCCGAAGGAGAAGTACACCAAGGGCGACGTAATGCGGTACTACACCCGCATCGCGGACTACATCCTCCCGGCGATCCAGGATCGTCCCCTCGTCCTCAAGCGGTTTCCCAACGGAATCGACGGCGAGAGCTTCTACCAGCAGAAGGCCTCTGAGACCACGCCGCCCGGCGTCCGGGTTGAAGTGATAGTAACGGATGGGGGAGAGAAACAGCCCCGCTACATCGGGGGAGACCTCCTCACCCTGCTTTACACCATTCAGCTCGGCTCAATCTCCGTGGATCCATGGCATTCGCGGGTTCAGTCGCTTGAATACGCCGATTACACGATCATCGATCTCGACCCGGGTCCGCGCGCGAACTTTACGAGGGTGGTTCAGGTTGCTCGTTGGGCCAAGGAGGTCATCGATGGGTTTGGGCTCAACGCCGCCATCAAGACTTCCGGATCGACAGGGTTGCATATCTATCTACCGCTGCCTCCCAAGACTCCCAACGAGGCAGCGACGATCGTCGCCCAGATGATCGCGACGAAGGTGTCGGATGCGCACCCGAAGGAAACGACGATAGAGCGTTTCGTCAAAGCTCGCGGCGCCGCAATGGTCTACGTCGATTACCTCCAGAACATCCAGGGCAAGACGGTGGCGGGGCCTTATTGTGTTCGCGCGAAGCCGGGAGCGACCGTTTCAACGCCGCTAAAGTGGACCGAGTTGACGGATGCGCTTGATCCACGAGATTTGCATCTCGGCAATGCGGCCGAACGTTTTGAGAGGATTGGAGGTATCTGGACCGAAGCGATGAAGAAGAAAAATTCGCTTCGGGCGCTCGTTTAGAGCTGGTTAGCGGCCGCCGTTTCCTACTTTGCGGAGGGGCAGCTCGATCTGTCCGCTTTCCGCGGCCTGCTTCGATGAGTCGCCGAATATGGGATCGCTCGACTCATCAACCATGTGAGTAAGCTTGTAATAGAAATGCAGCGCGTGAATCGGCGCCATGAAGCTGCGGTTGCCGGCTCGAGAGATAGCGATCGCTTCTTCGCGCACTCGGCGAGGTAGATCGCGCGCCGCGGGAAGTGCGAGGAGTCGCTGTATCTCTGTGCTGTCTCGTGCGAGCAGAGCTGCGCACAAACTATCCAGAAAAGCGAGCATGGCTACCGGGGCCCCCGGTCAAAGGTGACCAGCCTTAGGTACACATTGCAACTAATACACCGGGAACGCAAGAAGTTCCTGCCGCAAGCCTGTTGGTAGCAGGGTCTTACCCTACCTCAGGGATAGAGGAAATCGAACCTCACTCCCCTCTGGGGCCTACGTCTTTTCTTCGGTGCATAGCGGAAAAGCTGGGCGGGTCTGCCTCGACCTTCGCTGCGCCATTCCTCTATAGGTTCGACGAGCCAGGCAGCCTGAAGGGCACGTCGGAAACTCGCTTTGTGCAAGCGTTTACCTAGTAGCAGCTCGTACATCTGCTGTAGCTCGCTCAGTGTGAAAGTCGCCGGCAAAAGGCGGAACGCTATGGGGGCCTGATCGAGCCGTCCCTCGATGGTTCGTCTCGCCGATTCGATCATCGCGCGCTGCCTGGGGGAGAGGGGCGGAAGGTCCCGCATCGGGAACCATGCGTAGCCCGTGCGGGGCGTCGCGGTCTCGTGGGGGACGAGTCCGACGAAGGCGACCGACACGCCCGCGTCGCTCGGATGTCTCTTACCGTCCCCGAAAGCGCCGATCTGCTCCATCCACGCCGGAGACTCGCCAAGTGCGTCGTCGACGACTCGAGCCGCTGCCGCGTCAAGCATTTCACCCGTTTGCGGGATCTTCCACGGAAGAGACCATCGCTCCCGTTCCGTCGAGTTGCGGGCGAACAAAACCGCTAACTCGTTTCCCATCGCGGTGACCGGAATTACGTCGACGCTGTACGAAGCGGTCTTGGAGGAGCGGTCGCGCATGTACATGCGAATTAGTCACTTTATGTGACTAAAGTCAAGACTGCGGCTGTTGTTTTTTTTGGAGAGACGCCGGAGCTCGGTGCTGAGCGTCTAGAGGTAAGTGACTACTGATATATGGTTCGACTATCCAATCGTCAACAGACAATTGTTCTGAAACATTTTTTCGCGCGCGATCGAACAAACAAGCGTTGGCTCAGCGCGATTGTGCTGCTCTTTCCTGTCCGGCTCCGCGACTCGCGTATGGCGGTATGCTGATCGGTAAATGACCCGAGATTGCCGATGTTCCCAGCAATGCCCGTGCTGCCGCGGTCTGAGAAACCGGAAAACCACCCCATGCAACGAGATACGTGCCTACCCACGGCAGCTGCTGCAGCAGATACGGATTTCCAAATGAGACAATGATTGGCTTTCGTCCCCGCTGAGCGAGAGTCTGCACGAAGTTGGTGAAGGGCTGTGGCGCGTTGAGCGTCATCACATCCGAGCCTTGCCCCATGTAAGAGCTCACGATCGTTACGTCGGCGGAATCGGCCGCCGCGATCAGCCGTGGATAGTTGAGCGCGGCGTCTTCGGTCGCGACAAACTCGGTGCGCAGATTTGGCAGTCCGCTCCGTAGCTCCGCGTTGAACGCGTTACCAGCGGGAAGATCAGTCCGACGGGCCAGCGTTATCGACAGCACTCGAGCGCTTGGCACGCTCAACGGGATCAGCCTCAGAGAATCCTTCACGAGCGTGATCGACTTCTCGGCCACCCTTCGCGCAACCTGTACGTTCGAGCTGTCACCGACGAGAAAGCGTAACGCGTTGAGGTCGACGAGCTTTTTCTGCGCGAGACCCAGTCTGCGCTTCGTTTCCAGAACTCTCCGCACGGATGAATCGAGCCGTGCCGCCGTGTATCGCCCTTCGTTTACGCCAGCGACGACTGCATCGATGGTTTGAGATACGTCGGACGGCTGAATCAGGACATCGATGCCCGCTGCGATACCGCGCTTCGCTGCCTCAGCAGCCCCGAACTGGTCCAGAACGCCACGCATGTCCATCGCGTCCGAGATGATCATTCCCTTGAACCCCATCTCTCCACGCAACAACCCCGTTAGCACCTTCGGGGAAAGCGTACCCGGCACGTTGGAGGAATCGAGCGCCGGCATTACACCGTGGAACGACATTATCGCGCCCACGCCACCTTTGACGGCGGCACGAAATGGCACGAGCTCCACCGTGTCCAGACGACTTCTGCTCGCCGTTACTATCGGCAGGGCCAGGTGCGAGTTCACTCCGGTATCGCCGTGTCCGGGAAAATGCTTTCCCGTCGCTATCATCCCGTGGTCCTGCAAACCGTGGATGAACGCAACACCCATTCGTGCCACCAGCTCCGGATCCTCTCCGTAGGAGCGAGTGTTTATGACTGGGTTGTCGGGATTGTTGTTGACGTCAAGCACCGGCGCGTACGCGATGTGAATTCCAAGCGCGCGACCTTCTTGCGCTGTTAGACGCCCCTGCTCGTAAGCGAGCGTGGTGTCGCCAGTTGCGCCGATAGCCATCTCGGGCGGGAAGACAATCGCGCCGCCGAGGTCGATCGCGTTCGGCACGAAGTATCCGCCCCGGGCGCGAAACCCGGCGCCCGCTTCGAGGTCGGCTCCGAACAGAAGCGGAACTGTGCTCATCGACTGGAATGCGTTGAGCTTGGCCGCTACCTCCGTCGGCGAACCCACCGAAATGATGAAGCCTCCGACCTTATCCTGCTGGATGTACTGGCTCAGTCGTCGCCACTGAGGAGAGTCACCCGAGACATAGTCCCCCAACACCCAGGGCCACACGATTTGGGCGGCTTTCTCGCGCAAGGTCATCGAAGCCAGAACGGAATCTGTCCAGCGCGACGAAGTCGCCGCTCCAAGCTGACCGGTTTCGGCCGGGTTGCTGCCGGTGGTCGTGCAGCTTGCCGCGACGAGCAGGAGCACTAAGGCGAGAAACGGCTTCGGGTTGCGTGTCATTAGTGCGTGATCGTGCCCTTTTTGCTGGTGTCGATGTCGGACGACGTGCCGGTCTTGAAGAAGAACGCCGTCATGTTCTTCGTGAGGAACGCTCGCGCCTGGGGATCCATCACGTTCAGGCCGTAGTGGTTGATCAACATCGTCTGCTGCTTGAGCCAGTCGGCCCAGCACTGCGTGCAGATCTCTTCCACCACGCGCGCCCCAATGGGGCCGGGAAAGGGAGGCTTTACGAATCCTGCGCGCGTCTGGCCACAACGCCCGCAGTTTACTGTTTCAGGCACGCGCGGAATTACCTGCGCGCGTAGGAGATTTCAGCCAGGCCGAAGATCGAGAGTAGCCGGAGGTACATCCAGCCGATGTCGAATTCATACCACTTCGCCTTGAACTTGGCCGAATGAGGATCGGCGTGATGATTGTTGTGCAGCTCCTCGCCACCAAGCCAGATCGCGATGGGCGAGATGTTCCGGCTCTCATCCTTCACCTCGAAGTTCCGATAGCCAACCGCGTGGCCAACCCCGTTGATGATTCCAGCCGCCCAGAAGGGAATCCAGATCATTTGCACGCCCCAAACGAGCGGCCCAACAAAAAATCCGAATAGATATACGTCGACCGCCAGCATGACCAGGATTCCGACCCAGTTCAGCGGCGACAGAAGATGACGCTCGAGCCAATCGTTCGGGGTTCCCTTTCCATACTTGTCGAGCACGCCCGGCTGGCGAACAGTCTTTCTATAGTAGAAGGCGCCCTTGAGGACGATATTGCGAAGCCCTTCCATCAACGGACTGTGCGGATCGCCCTCGCGATCTGCAAACGCGTGATGCTTACGGTGACACGCAACCCATTCCTTGGTGACGATCGCCGTGGAAAGCCACAGCCAGATTCTCATCGGCAAGGCGGCGAGGTAGTGCAGCTTCACGCCGCGGTGCGTCTGAGCGCGATGCAGGAACAGCGTTACGGACACGTTGGTGAGATGTCCAGCTATGATCACGAAAAGAATCGGCTTCCACCAAGCCGTGGCCCAGCTTCCAAAATCCGGCATCAATTGCTCCGTTTATCTAAGTCTCGGTTACAGCTGCAATCTATCTGAAGGGTATCTGTAAACCAAACGAGCCACATCACTTGCGCGTAACCGGTCCTGCTGGATTCGCTGATGGCGCACTTCCCCAGGTATCGTTGGAGGCATTCCAGTCGGGGACCGACGCATCCGGCCAGAGCCGCACGCCGGTCACCGTCCCACGCACTGGAATTACCGCATCGAAGCGGTTTCCCTGAGCCCAGATGTGCACCGGGAGCGAGAAATCCTGCGTCGTACCGTCGCCGTACGCGACGCGCAGACGGACAGGAAACGGAACCGACGTGTTCCGGCGGAGCGCGATCGCCGCAAAGGTCTGTCCTTCGACGACGCGCGTTGACACGCTGTCGATCCCGATGTCGAGAACGTCGCTGGTGTAAAGGAAGCTTCGCCAGAACCAGGAGAGATCTTCGCCCGCCAAGTTCTCGATGCTGCGAAAGAAATCCCCTGGAGTGGGGTGCTTGAACGCCCAGGTTCGTGTGTATTCCCGGAACACCGTATCGAACAAATCGGGACCGATGACATGATTCCGAAGCGTCAGCATCACTACGGCGGGTTTGCGGTAGCCGATCGCGCCAAGCGCCGAGGGGTCGATGTCGTCCGGCGCCGTCATGAGCGGTGACTGCGTGTTGTTCGTCACGACATCGCCCCAGTTTTTGAGGTAGCCGGGATAAGCGTTCTGCCCGGGATACCGCGCCTCATTGGCGAATGCATTTAGATACGTGTTGAACCCTTCGTCCATCCATGCATAGCGCCGCTCGTTGGACCCGACGATCATTGGGAACCACTCGTGCCCGTGCTCGTGGTTGATGGTCCCGAAGATCGACGCCGGGTCCTCGTTGCCGTAGTGAACCATCACGAACATCGGATATTCCATCCCGCCCACCGGTCCAGCGACGCTCGTCGCCTGCGGCCACGGATAAGGAAAGAACAGCTGTGAGTACTGGCGAATGCTCCATTGCGTCTGTTCCGCGGCGTGCTCCCAGGCTTTGCCGGCCTTGGGGAATTGGTAGTAAGCCTGCGCCAGTATTCCATTCCAGCTCGTTGCGTCCCACCTGAAGTCAGGCGCGCCTGCCCATGCGACGTCGTGGACGTTCCGAGCACGGAAGTGCCATGTCCTTGTTCCCGCCCTCAACGCTCTTTTTGAGGCTGCGGCTTCCGCCTCCGTGATGATCTGAACGACCTCGCCGCTGCGTGCAGCCTGGGCCAGTCGCCGGCGTTGTTCGGCTGTGAGGACCTGCTGTGGATTCTGCAACACACCGCTGCCGGCGACGAGGTATCCCGCGGGTACGGTGACGGAATAGTCATAATCACCGAACTCGAGGTAGAACTCGCCTTGGCCGAGATACGGGTCGGTGTTCCAACCACGGACATCGTCGTAAACGGCCATTCGCGGGAACCATTGGGCAATCTCGAAGAGGGTGCTGTCGCGTCCCATTCGATCCGAGCCATGCTCGGGAACCTTGAACGAATAGCTGATCGCGATCGTCGCCTTGCCTCCGCCGGGGACGAGTGGAGATGGAAGGTCCAGGCGCATCATCGTGTCGTTGATCCGGGGCTGAACCGGAGTGCCGTTCACGCGCACGTCCGAGAACGTGTAGCCCCCCTGAAAGCCCCTTAACCCCCACCGGGAGTCCGCAGGAAAGAGCGCGGAACCTTTGCTGCCGTTGCGGTAAAGATTTTGATCCGCCTGGATCCACACGAAGCGAAGGGTGTCGGGAGAGTTGTTCGTGTACCTGATCTGAACCGAGCCCGCCAGCTCCGTCGTCCCGGTGTCGAGTGCCGCAACGATCACATAGTCGGCGCGTTGTTGCCAGTAGTCGGGTCCGGGAGCGCCGTTCGATGATCGGTACCGGTTGGGTCCGGGCCAATCGATGCGGTTTGTGGTCGCAAATGGATCGTCCCGCTGCGTGTCGTAAACAGGACGCGATGCTTGGGACGAATCGGACAGACTTTCCATCCGCACCGGTGCGAGCACGACCGCCCGTTGTTGTGCGCAAGCGACGAGTGCGACCGTCAGAAGAGCGTAATGCTTCACGTGTGCGAGCCTTTTGTAGTAAGAAATTCGTGAGTTTGACCCCGTAGACAGCAACGTAAGGGCCAGTCACCTCTCGCGCACCTTGCGGTACTGGAGTGGTGCCCCTACCCTCATCGCAATGAGTCGCACGAGAGTCCTGGAGTCCCTCATCGAAGGAGGCGCGACCCGCGAGGGTACGCAGCAATTTCGAAAGCGGTTCGCCAAGGCTCAACCGGAAAACTTCTATCGCCCGCTCGTCGATGGCGCGATCGTCTCCTCGCTCGGGCTAGGGACTTACCTCGGCGAGTGCGATGACGCGGAAGACGCGCGATACACCGCGACGGTGATCGCTGCGCTCGAGAAAGGCGTGAACATTCTCGACACCGCTATCAATTACAGATGTCAGCGGTCCGAGCGCGCAATCGGGGAAGCCTTGCACAGCGCGATCTCGAACGGCGACGTCACCCGCGAAGAAGTTGTCGTGTGCACAAAAGGTGGGTACATACCGCTCGAGCGGACCCCACCGGCAACTAAGGAAGGCTATCGCGGCTTTCTTCACAGCGAATACTACGGTCCGGGTATAATGGGACCCGACGATGTCGTTTCCGGCGGACATTGCCTGACACCGCGTTATCTCGATGATCAGATCGGACGCAGCAAAAAGAACCTTGGGCTCGCCTTCATCGATGTCTACTATCTCCACAGTCCGGAACAGCAGCTCGACGTGCGGTCCCGGTCGGAATTCCTGGATGTGATGCGCGCCGCATTCTCCACGCTCGAGAACCAGGTCGGGCGAGGAGTAGTCGGCAACTATGGCTGCGCAACCTGGAACGGCTTCAGATTGGCGCCCGAGAATCGGAATCATTTGAGTTTGGGAGAGCTCGTATCCGTCGCGCGTGAAGTCGGCGGCGAGCATCACCACTTCAAGGTCGTCCAGCTTCCCGTCAACCTCGCGATGACGGAGGCGGTGCGGACCCCGACGCAGAAAGTAGGATCCGACCAAGTTCCCTTGCTGGAGGCGGCCCACCGGCTTGGCGTTTCCGTCGTCGGCAGCGCGACTCTCATGCACTCCCAGCTGACCCGATCGCTGCCGGAACAATTGCACAGCGCCTTTCCGGGTTTCAGCTCCGATGCGCGGCGCGCTATAGCGTTTGCCCAGTCGCTTCCGCTAACGGCCGCGCTCGTGGGGATGAAGTCCGTTTCGCATCTGGAAGAGAATCTCGAGTGTCCGAAAATCAGCTAGCGCACCATCGGCCTGGAGGCGGATTCAGGAATCCATGGCCCTCGGCGCAGATGCACGGGTTGCTTGATTTTCTCAAATGGACTCTGGTCGAAAGGCGCCGGAATCCGCGCCGCCCTGACCCTGACCCGAGCACGTTTGCTCGAGTAAATCCCGATTTCATCGTTCCACGTGCCGACCCCCGGGCGTTTACGCTCACATGGGTCGGGCACACGAGCTTCCTAGTCCAGATGGCGGGTCTCAACATCCTCCTCGATCCGATTTGGAGCGAGCGCGCGTCGCCTCTCGGCTTCGCCGGTCCGCGACGCTGGGTTCCACCCGGTGTTGAGTTCGATCGATTACCGCCAATCGATGCGGTGGTTCTCTCCCATGACCACTACGATCACCTGGATGCTCCCACCATTTCCAGACTTGCCGCCCGCTACCCCGCTGCAGTCTGGTATTCCCCGTTGGGGAATGGCGACTTCCTTCGGCATCGCGGGGCTCGCGAAGTTGTCGAAAGAGACTGGTGGGAAGAAACCACGATCGGGAATCTTCGCCTCATCTGCGTTCCAGCGCAGCACTTCTCGGGCAGATCTCTGGGCAAGCGCAACGAAACACTTTGGTGTGGATGGGTGCTCCGGTCTGCCGATCGGAGGCTGTTATTTGCCGGAGATACTGCCCTCCATCCGGAATTTAAGTCGATTGCCGCATGGTACGGCCCTATCGACCTCGCGATCCTGCCGATTGGAGCGTACGAGCCCCGCTGGTTCATGGGTGCTGTTCACATGAATCCGGAGGACTGCATGAAGGCGGTGGCTCAACTGAGAACCGCTCAAGGCAACAGGCGATTGGTCGTGGTCGCGGCTCATTGGGGAACCTTCAAGCTCACCGATGAACCGATGGACGAGCCTCCTGCCCGCATGCGCCAGGAATGGCAGGCATCCGGTTCCGACAGCAACGATCTCTGGATCATGCGACATGGCGAAACGCGCATACTTGACTGATCACAGCGGTTAGCGACAGAGTGTTAGCGCGGTGCAGTACTGTCTTTCCCGGCGTTGTTGCGCGCGAATCTTGCTATCCGTTCTACGAACCCTCCAACACGGAGCATTCCCATGGCTGCAGCCAAGAAGTCCAAAGCAAGAGGTGGCAAAAAGAGGTCGCGGTCCGGATCCTCCGGACGCAAGAGTGGAGGCGCTCGGAAGCGGACGACGAGAAAACGCGCGAGCAGCGCACGCAAGTCTGGCGGAAGAAAGTCATCGCGTCGGAAATCGTCCGCTCGTCGCAAGAGCAGCGGACGTAAGTCTTCTGCGCGGAAGTCTTCAGCCCGGAAGAGCAGCGGACGGAAACGTCCTCGTCGCCGGTCGCAGTCTCCGGTCGCTCGCGTGAAGCGCGTGGCATCCGGGGTGGCGCAGCAGGCAGTCGGTCTGGCTGAGCGTGGAGTTGGTCTTGCTGAGCGTGGCGTTGACAGCGTGACCGGGTTCGTCCAGGATCGATTCTAGCGTCAAGGGCGTTTGGCAGCCGCTCTGTTTTTCGTAGCGGCTGCCGCGCCAGGACGATGGTGGCCACCGAGCCATCGCTCAACCTCGGCGAACACTCTCTCGCGGCCGTAGTCGACGGTGATGATATGCCCGGCGCCCTCGGTCCAAACCAATTCCTTGTCCCCGCTCCCTAGAGTTCTGAGCGCGAACTCCGCGGTTGCCGGCGAGCAGCGCGGATCTTCACGGGACTGAATTATCAGCGTTGGCGCTCGCACGTCAGCCAGAGATTTTCTGGCGCGACGCACAACGGTGGATAGCTCGTGCAGCTCTCGTCCGGTGATATAGCCGTAGGCAAGATTCTTTTCGCGCTCGATCGGATCGTGAATCGATCGCTGGCTCCTTCCGTTCACCTGGCCCGCCAGCTTTCCCCACAACAAGTGCGTTGCCGCCGCGATCCGCAGCCACCTCGGCATGCCGAGGTACGGCGCGATCAGAACCAGCGCTGGGATTTCCCGCTGCTCGCTTGCGACCAGTGCCGCCAATGCTCCGCCCATTGAAAGCCCGACGACCGAAACCGAATCGTGCCGGCTGCGCATGTCGATGTACGCCTTCTTAGCCGCGGCAGTCCACTCGCTCGCTCGCGACTTCCCAAACGCCTCCAGAGTTCGCCCATGCCCCGGCAGCAGCGGAGCGAGCACGCTGTATCCCTTTTTCTTGAGTTGCCGGGCGAGAAGCGCGAGCGTCTGCGGAGTGTCTCCAAAACCATGCAGGAGGAGGACTCCATGCGAGCCCTCCTCCTGCAGATCTATCGTCTCCGCCCCCCGCAGTATTGCGGCCGTGTCAGCGGCTTGCCGGCCGTCCATCGAACCTCACGACGGCGACAGCTCTCTTTGCACGGGAATCGGCGAGCTTCTGTCGCCGTTTTCGCGAGAACTCCGATCGCCGTTCCCACGAAGAGATGCGTGGAGCGAGCGCGGCTCGATCAGAAACGTCATCCCGTTCCGCTCGGCGATTCCGGCCGAAACGAGACGGCTCAACGCCAGCGCGATCGATTCCCGCGTCGCACCGACCATTTCACACAGAAGGCGGTGATGACTGTTCTCGAGCTTGAGACGACCATCGGGAGCGGTGAAGCTCCGATCAGTGCTGAGATGCGTCAGCGTCGAAACCAGGCGTTGATCGACATTGAGTGCCGCGAGCTCGTGCAGCTTCTCGAGAAGGAAAGCTCTCTCCGACATTATTTGCGACAGGAGCGGAATGACGTGCGAGGGGCGTTCGCGTACCACAGCCCGAAATTGAGCGCCACTGAGGAACATTGTCTTCGTTTCTTCCGAGGCGCTCGCGTCGGTGACGTAATGACTGTTGGGAGATAATCCCTCACTCCCGAAAGTCTGTCCCACCGTGGCGATCACCGGGACGAATCCGCGTCCGACTTTGATCTTGTTGCGCAGAACTACGTGGCCTTCGAGAACGATGAAGACGCCGTCCGCTGCGACACCGCGCTGATACAGCTGAAATCCAGCGGGCCAGCTCGCGCGCGCGCCATACGCGCCAATGAGCGCCACATCATCCGGAGTGAGACGGGAGCGTCCCACTCCTTCTTGCCCAGTTTTCATTTAACTCTCGTCATTTCTGCTCTCGTCGGGATCGCAATGTCCGGGCCTGATTGGAGCAGTCAAGAACGCGACATTTCAACTCTTCTTGAGCAATCCTGTTGCCACTTCCAGTACTCGTGTTGCCGAATCGAAGCGCTGGACGAGATCAGCGATCTCGCGTTCCACCGTGGCTTCGTCCCCCACACGGATTGCTTCATTGACCGAAGGCAGCGTCATCGTCGAGTAGCCGTTGTTCTCATCCGACGCATAAATCAGGTTTCTGAACCAGGGTCGTGTCACGAGACCCTGTGGTCTTGTAAGCTGGCGTTCAACTCCGAGAAGAGTCGTGTTCACTCGCTTGGCGATTCCTGGTGCCAGCTGAGCCGCAAGAGCTCGATCCCTCGCGGCAGTGAACGCGAGGGCTGCGCTCTCCATCCTTCCAACTGCCGCATTCAGTACGGCACCGGACAATTTCCAGTGCTTCTCGGTGATCGCGCGCTCGACCTGTGAGGTGAAGCGCCGCATCGTGCGCGCGTACTCCACGTAGTCGTACGGAAGGATTTCGGCGTTCGCGATGCGAAGAAGCGCCGCCACTCCGATTCGCGCGTTGGTTGCGTGATACTCGAATGTCGGATCACCGAACTTCGTCATCCAATGATAGGAGTCGTAAGCCGAGTGGTAGACACCGGCTGGACCGCCGAAGCCCCAATCGACGATCGGTATTCCGAGATGATTGTAAAAACCGGCGAAATCGGAGCCTCCACCCGGATCGCCCATCTCTGGCTCGAGCGTATCGGCCGCGAGATTTGCGCGCTTTCTCCACACGCTGTAAACGCTGCCTTGACCGCTTGGATCCGGAACTGCTCTGGCAACATCGCGCAGCAACGCGCGCAGCGATGGCGATCCACCGCTCCCGAAGTTGGGACCTTGAGCGACATCGTCCTGGTTCAAGTACGCGACAGCGCTTCGAGCCAACCGCAGTGAGTCCTCTTCGACGAACTCCGTCGAGCCGATCAATCCCCATTCTTCCGCATCCCAGGTCGCGAACACGATCGTGCGCTTGGGCCGCTTCCCTATTTTCGCTTGTTCTGCAATCGTGCGAGCGGCTTCGAGCACGCTCACTGTTCCGCTGACGTTGTCAGCCGCGCCGGGACCCCACGCATCGCGGTGGCTACCGACGATCACGATCTCTTCGGGAAATTCGCTGCCGCGAATGGTCCCGAACGTATCCCAGATTTGCTTGTAGGGATTGGTCGTCGCGTCGGTCGTCACCGCAATCCGCGCCTGCACCGGACCCGGGCCTACGTGATAGCGGAAAGGAAGCCCGCCCTGCCAAGGCTGCGGAATCGACTTCCCCGCGAGTCCACGCAATAGCTCGCCGGCGTTTCCATAAGAGATAGGAAGTACCGGGATGTGAGGAACGTCCATCGCCGCGAGCGCGATCCGCTTCGCGTTCGTCGTGCTCGGGTAACCCGGAGTACTCGGATCACCGTTCGGATTCATGACGCTTCCCCGTTGAATTCCGTGCGATGGGCGCATCGGTCCCACGGGATAAACATCCCCGCGGACATAACCGTCGTCCGCCGGGTCGCTATAGATGATCAGTCCGACGGCTCCGTGCTTCTCCGCTTCACGCGCCTTGATCCCGCGATACGATCGCCCGTAACGCGCGATCGCGATTTTCCCCTTGACCGATACGCCCATTGAGTCGAGCTGCGCATAGTCTTCGATCAGTCCATAGTTCACATACACCACTTCGCCCCGCACATCGCCCGCGGCACCGTAACCGTTGAACGGGATCACCTGGGGAAAGGCGGATGACGTCGTGTCTTCGGGGACGATGCCTTCCTGCAGATTGAGCTCGATCGGATCGGGCGCGATTCGCCACACGCGCGTGCTGATCGGGTGCGGCATCCATACGCTGTAGCCTCGCACCTCAGTCTCGAGCCCCCACGATTTCATCTTGTCGATTACGTAGTCGCGTGTCCGAGCCTGCGCGGAAGTGCCAGCCATGTGCGGCTGCAGCGAGAGAAACTTTGAATGCGCCGACGAGCTCTGCGCCGAAGGTCGCATGATCGCGTCGGCCTCCGTTGCGCGTTCGACGGACGCTGACTGGGTACCATAGCCCGGAGTCGTCTGCGCCTGGAGCGGAGCTGCGAACCCAATGATCAGCGTGGCTGCGAGATGTCTATTCATTCCCTGCGAATCGCCTCTGGAAAGGGTGGCTGAGCGAGATCCTAGTCGTCGAGCTGGTCGAGCGCGGTCGCAATTGCATTGCGCAGTCTGGCCTCGCCTTCCGCCCCTGGAGTGATACCGCCTGCAAGCGAATTGAATTTCGACAACATCTCCGCTTCGATGAAGTTCGTCGGATCCCGGACTCCGAGCGATTCGAGTGAGCGAATCGCCAGCTTCCGCAGCAGCGACAGTGTCGAGCTTTCCAACGCCTTGAGAGATTCCGGGTCCGACGTTGCCTCCCTCGCCCCGCGTTCTCGTTTGCGCCGCGGGGCTTCTAGAAGCGACGATATGGATCCGAGCCTGACGACGAATGATCCGGCCGAGTGCTCTTTCCATTCGCTCACGACGCCGCGCCTGCGCAGAGAGGGCAGCAGTGCAAGGATTCCCTCCCGAACCGGCGAGATTCCGTTCGGGCTCTGATTGCCGCGCCCCGTAATTATCAGGACTTCGGTCGCGCCACCGACCTGACGCTCCCTCAGCCACGCCTCCGCGCGAAAACGCGCGTCTGCCACAGTCGGTAACGACTCTCTCAGATTGAGGGTGTTCTTCTGGCCGAATGCGGCTTCGTCAAAAGCCTTCCAGACCGGGTCGAGCGAGATCTTACCGGATCGCATGCTGTAGCACGTGACCGTCGAGCTTTTCCTGCGGTGTCACTCCTACGATTGCTGCAAGTGTCGGAGCCATGTCCACCACTTTTGCAAATTCACCATACCGACCAGGCCTGACGTCCCTACCATAGAAGATGATGGGGACGTGCGCGTCCGGATCGTTGGGGCTGCCGTGTTGGGCCTGCCAATAACCTGCGAGCCAGTAATTGTACGGAGCCAGCGACACTACGAGAGCTGCTTGTTCTTCGTCAGAAAAAATGTGGAGCCACCTGCGAGCGATTCTGTCATTAATGGTATCACGCCGCACAAGATCGGAGATCCTTTCGGCGTGGGCTACGCCTGGCACGTGCAGAAATGCTGACCGCACCGACTGCACGAGGGAGTCCTTGTTGATGTTGGCTCTGGCCAATGCAGCTCTGTCCAGCTCCAGAACACCGCTGTCGAACAAGAACCCGTTGCCCCTGTACACGCCAAACGTGTTGGTGAGTCCCGTACCCGGCACCCCGGCGGCGGCGAGCGAATTACTCAGCCGCTCGAGCACCGGTTGCACGTTCACGCGAATCGCTCCGGCATTCGGATCATGCGCATGAACTTCAGGAAAGGGTGTGAGACCGTGATCGGCCGTCAGCGCGATTACGACTTCATTTCGATTGCGGATTCGGAAGAGCAAATCGAGAAACACTCCGAGTGCGCGATCAACACGAAGAATCTGATCGTGCAGTTCCCGCGAGTCAGGGCCGTATCGGTGGCCGACAGCATCGGTGGTCGACAGCGATATTGCCAACACATCCGTCTGTGGTCCCGCTCCCAGCTTCAACGCCTTCACGCCGGCTAGGGCAAAATCGAGCGTGAGCTCGTCCATCCACGGAAACTCGGACAGTAACAGCGCGGCTGAATCCGCTACCTTCGACTCATAGTGTGGGAACGTGACCCCGACACCGCCGCTCTCGACTGGAACGATATCCGGCTCGCCGTAGGCTCTTGCCGGCAGCAACAGCTGCCACGCGCGTCCCGCGTAACTCGCTGGAAGTTTCCGCGCATTGAATGCGCGTACCCATTCCGGAAGGCTCGTGTCGTAATAAGTGCTGGTCGTGAAGTTCCCATTCGCGGCGTACCAGAACACCTGCTGCTTCGATCGTCCGATCGGAAGAATTGCCCCACGATCCTTTCTCGACACCGATAGCGCGCGAGTGCGCGGATCCTTCGCGATCAGCCAATCGGTGAGCGTCGTCCCGCGAAAACGGAACGGCGATGCGCCCAGGCCGACGGCGTCGACCAGAGCCACCGTCGTATCGTTCACCCCCGCGATGTTCGTCATGATGCCGGTGTGTACCGGAAAGCGACCGGACATCGTCGCCGCGTGGCCGGGAGCAGTTTCGGTGATTGCGTGATCCTGAAACGCGTTCGTGAAGACCGCGCCGCCTTTATAGAGTTTCCCAAGTCCGCCCGTGAGCTGCTTCTCGAAGCGCGGCAGATAGTCTGCGCGCATCGCATCGATCGTGATGAACACGATCAGCTTTGGTTTCAAAGGGCTTCGCGTTTGAGAGCTCGCCGGATGGCCAACGAGTGCGAGCAGAATTATCGGCAACAGAGTGCCTTTGAGTCGACGGATCATTGAACGATTGAGGTTTTCTGGTCTACTTACACTGCGCGGGAGCGCCCGCGGGAAGGCCGAATGCAGTCGTGACGGCGATCCTCCAGCCCTCGGGCGTCTTCATGAATACGCGCTCCGATACACCGCTCGACGTCGTGTCCTTCTGGGTGACGGTGTAACAATACGTGCCGTAGACGACGCCCGGAGCTAGCGGATGTACGCGCAGATTCCGCGCAATGAGCGTGTCGGGCCACGTCGAGTCCCGTCGCGCGCTCCATCCTTCGTACCCAAGCTCCAGTCCCGCCGGTCCGTTGCGCGCCAGACCATTCGTATGGAGATAGGTCGCCAGATAACGCGCACGATCGCGCTTGTGAATCGCGTCGATGTTCTCTTCGAAAAGCCGACGCGCCTCCAGTGTATCAGCTGAGACTGATGTCGCTGGTGATACGCCGGTATTGGCCGCGGTAGGCGTACACGCGGCGGTTACGACGAGAAGAGTGAGGAGCCGACCAGACGAAAGACCCGTCGATGCCATATGACTCTGCGAGAGTGTCTCCGCAATGTTAACCGGAGACACCGCAATTGGCGACTTCGATCGTCCTACTGACTTATGATCTTTTCGAGGATGGAGACGCCTCTCGCCAGATCATCGCGATCCATCACGAGTGGAGGAAGCAGGCGGAGCGTGTGATCCCCCGCTGTCAGTGCGAGAAGCCCTTCGTCCCATCCCCGCTTGACGATCTCGTTGGCCGACTCGACG
>JBBQWD010000007.1:0-18924 GCA_038210945.1 Gemmatimonadales bacterium | reverse complement strand
TCAGCGCCGGGCCGGCCGAGCAGTGCATACGCAAACTGTTTTCCAAGCTCGACGCCCGGCTGGTTGAAAGCGTCGATGCCGTAAAGTTGCCCGGCGTAGGCGGTGGCGAGCTCAAGCAGCATCATCAGCTGCCCCACGTGCGGCGCGTCAACGCGCTCCAGATGAATCGTCATGTTGGGCCGGCCGCGCTTGGCCAGAGCGCCGGCGGTCGCGCGCTGCTCGATGTCGATCAGCTCTCCCAGCGAATGACCCCCGAGGTATCCAAGCTCCTTGACATCCTGAAACGCGGTTGGAATGGTGACATCCGTCGCCCGCTGGTCGACCGCCACGAATGTCACCGTCTTGTCGGCCGGACCTTCCATGAAGAGCTGCACCTGCGCGTGCTGGTCTGTTGCGCCGAGCGCCGCGAGCGGAGTCGATCCGACCGATGTGCCGTCGGGCCGCTGCTTGCCCAGACTTTCCGCCCATAGCTGTACGAACCACGCGGCGAAATCACGCAGAGGATCCGAGTAGGGCATGAAGACCACGATCTTCTTCGTCAGTCGCGTATCCGCGAGCCACTGAAGCATCGCGTAGACCCCGGCGGGATTCTTCGCCAATTCGGCGCTCTCGCAGCGCTTCGCCATCTCGACCGCCCCCGACACCAGCGATTTGACGTCGATGCCGATGAGCGCGGCCGGAAGCGTTCCGACAGCGCTGAGAACGCTGAACCGGCCGCCAATGTTGGCGGGAATGTCCAGCGCCGGGACTTTCAGGCGCTCTGCCAGAGGCCGCAACGCACCCTGCTTCGGATCGGTGACGAAGACCAGGTGTCTCGTGACGTCCAGCTTCTCCCGCGAAAGACGATCGTGCACGATGAGAAACTGAGCCATCGTCTCCGCGGTGCCTCCGGACTTGGACGTGACGATGAAGAGCGCCCGCTCCAGACGGAGCCGACCCAACAAGGCGTCGATGGTCTCAGGATCCACGTTGTCTAGTACGTGAAGGCGCGGGTAGCCACCCCGCGCTTTATCGTCGAGCAGGTTCCAGCCGCTCGGGCGGAGCGAGGTGCGCAAAGCGATCGGCCCGAGCGCCGACCCGCCGATGCCGAGAATCACAACATCGTCGTATCTGCCCCGCGCCGAGCTCGCGAATTTCTCGACCTGGGCAAGAAGCGTCTTGTCCGAGGGCAAATCCACGAAACCGACCGACCCGCCCGAGCGCAACTCGTCGAACTTGCGCTTTGCGGCGTCGAATTGCTTTGCTGACACTCCCCACACCGCGGGATCGATCCCGCCGGGAGAGATCATCATGTTCGAGAAGTCGATGCGAAGCGTCATCTCAGTCTATCTGAACGGTGAGGCCGTCGAATGCAGGAGCGATACCGCGCGGAAGCTCCGCCTCGAGCTCGGCGTGACCAGTGCGGTGCGTCAGATGCGTGAGCCAGGTCTGGCGTGCCCCAACTTTCTGCGCCGCGGCGACGGCTTCCGACACGCTCAGGTGCGTCGGATGCTCAGTGCGAAAAAGAGCGTTGAGGACGAGAGCGCTCACACCGTGGAATGCGCGAACCGCCTCGTCAGGCAGCTCCTTGGCATCGGTTATGTAGCCCAGCTTTCCGATCCGGTATCCGTAGACCGTCACCCCACCGTGTGGCACCGCAATCGGCATCACGTCGACATCTCCAATCCGGAAACTTTCGCCCGCCCGAACCGGATGCGCGCGACCCTCTGGCTTACTCGTGCCGGGGAGCGGCCTGATCGCGTCGTCGAAGATGTAGGCGAAGCGCTTGGCCAGCCGCTGCATCGTGTCGGCCGCACCGTACATCTCGATCGGCGAGCGGCTACGGTCGGAGAGAGCACGGATGTCGTCGATACCGTTGACGTGATCCGCGTGATCGTGCGTGAAGAGAATGGCGTCCACTCCGCTGACGCCGGCGGCAATGAGCTGGAGCCGCAGCTCGGGCGGAGTGTCGATGAGTATGCGCGTTCCACCGTCCGTCTCAACCAGCGCGCCCACGCGCGTTCGCTTGTCCCGTGGATCCGTTGATTTGCACACATCGCATCCGCATCCGATTTGTGGGATGCCAAAGCTTGTTCCTGTTCCCAGGAAGGTGAGCTTCAGACTGTCTCCACCTTGAGCAAATTGGTCGTGCCCGGCATGTCGAACGGCACGCCCGCCGTGACGATGATGCGGTCTCCGTTCGACGCGAGCTCTCTTTGTGCGACGACACTCTTGGTCTGCGTCATCATCTCGTCGTAGTCGGCGCAATGCGGCACCAGCTGCGGCACCACACCCCAGACGAGCGCTAGCTGCCGGTACGTGCGCGCCTCGTCGGTGAGCGCCAGGATCGGAACCGGAGGACGCTTGGACGCGACGACGCGCGCCGAGAAGCCGCTCTTGGTGAACACCACGACGAGCGGCGCGCCTAGCATGCCTACCGCGGCCACGGTCGCCGCCGCTATCGCGACCTCGGTGGTGACGACTCCTTCACCTTGCTCTGCCCCGGCGAAAGGAGCGACGGGAGGATGTGTCTCGATCTCCTTGATGATCCGGGTCATCGCCTCGACGGCGAGCCGCGGATACGAGCCCGCCGCGGTCTCGGCTGACAGCATCACGGCATCAGTTCCATCGATGATCGCGTTGGCGACATCGCTCGCTTCCGCTCGAGTCGGACGCGGATGCTCGATCATCGACTCGAGCATTTGGGTCGCGGTGATGACGGGACGCCCGTGCTTGTTCGCCAGCCTGATGATCCTCTTCTGCGCGCCCGGCACAGCCTCGAACGGGAGCTCTACGCCCAGATCGCCGCGCGCGACCATCACCGCATCGCTGGCGCGGACGATCGCTTCGATGTTCTGGAGCGCGACGTCCTTCTCGATCTTCGCGACGACCAGCAGCCACTTGGGAACCATCTTGCGCAGCGACTCGATGTCTTCGGCGCGGCGCACGAAGCTAAGCCCGAGGTAGTCGACTTCCTGCTCCACGGCGAAGCGGATGTCAGCAACATCTTTTTCGGTGATCGACGGCGCGGAGACCTGGACGCCGGGCAGGTTCATACCCTTGTGGCTCTTCAGCTCCCCGCCGTTCAGCACTCTCGCCTTGACGCGACCGTTCCCGACTTCGAGCGCGACGAGCTCGATAAGGCCGTCGTCGATGAGAATCCTGTCTCCGACGCGGACGTCGTTCGCGAGCTGGTCGTAGGTGACGGGAATTTCGCCGTTCCTTTCCTGACCTTCGTGCACGAGCACGACGTCTTCCCCGACCTTGAGGATACGCGGCTTTGGGAGGTCGCCGATTCTGATGCGGGGCCCCTGCAGATCGCCCAGGATCGCGATTGGTTTATTCGCTTCCTGTGCCAGTCGCCGAACCATGGCGATCGTCGTCGCGTGCTGCTCGTGCGTCCCGTGCGAGAAATTCACCCGCGCGACGTTCATGCCCGCTTCGATCAACCCTCCAATCGCATCATCGGTCGAAGTCGAGGGGCCAAGCGTGCAGACGATCTTGGTGCGGGGCGTGTAGATGCCGGTCACTTCCCGCCAGGTGTGAGTGAGCCGATCTTCGCTTCGAGTCCGGCGATCAGCTCGTCGAACGATTTCTGGAAGCTGGCGATGCCTTCGACCAACAGCTTCTCGGTGACTTCGCGAATCGAGATTCCAACTGCTTCGATTTCCTTCAGCACCGCTTCGGCCACGGCGACCTTCTTGTCGACCGTTTTCGCGACGACGCCGTGATCACTGAACGCATCGATAGTTGCCGGCGGCATCGTATCGACTGTGTCGGGTCCGATCAGCTCCTCAACGTACATGACGTCGCGGTACCCGGGATTCTTCGTGCTCGTGCTCGCCCAGAGAGGGCGCTGCACCCGTGCGCCTAGCTTCGCCAGCGCTTCCCAGCGCGGTCCGGCAAACTTCTGCCTGAAGAGTCGATACGCGAGCTTCGCATTGGCGATCGCCGCGCGACCCTTGAGCGTTTGCAGGCGCTCTTTCTCCAGTTGGGGGGCCTTGGCGATGAGCGCGTCCAGACGCTTGTCGATTTCGGTGTCGACTCTGCTCACGAAAAAGCTCGCGACTGACGCGAGCCCATCGATTGGCAGGTGAGCCTTCACGCGGTCCTCGAGTCCCGCCAGGTAAGCCTCGATCACGCGCTCGTGTGCCTCGATTGCAAAGAGCAGCGTGATGTTGACGTTGATTCCTTCAGCGATGAGCCGCCGCACCGTAACAGCGCCTTCCACCGTGCCCGGCACTTTCACCATGACGTTCGGGCGATCGACCGTCTTCCAGAGGCGGCGCGCTTCTTCGAGCGCCGCGTTGGCGTCGTGCGATACGCCCGGGGAGATCTCGATGGAGACGTAGCCGTCGGCCCCGCGAGTAGAGCTGTACACTCCCGCAAAAGCGTCGCAAGCGTCACGCACGTCGGTCGTCTCGAGCAGCTCGAACAGCTCCCAGCTCGTAGGACCTTCTTCTTCCGCGGCGACGATCTGCTCGTCGTAGGCGTTGCTGGATGCCAGCGCCTTCTGGAAGATGGTCGGATTGGACGTCATCCCGGTCAACGCATCGTCGCGGATGCGTCGTTCCAGCTCGCCGTCGTGCAATATGCGGCGATCGATGCTGTCGAGCCAGATCGATTGCCCGGCGTCGTGAAGCTCCTGCAACCTGTTCTTACCCATTAATGACCCCCTCTCCAATTCTAACTATCCTCGCGGCGCGGCGCTTCTCTCGTAGCGGCGAAAAAATTGCTGAACCCCCACTTGTGGATCAACGGCGAATCTTTCTGTTATCACCGGCCAGCTGCGGCGGGAAGCGTGCCGCCCTCCTCTTCAACGACAGGGCCGAGTTCGACATCGCGCGAAGGGTCCGCGAGGCGCCTGGCGCGCCTCTGGGCGAGGTGTTCAGCTTCCTGAGCGGGCTCTACTTCAGAGGGAAGCTGACATACGCGCGGGAGTTTCAGAATCCACCGCCGCGCCGCGCCCCCGGGATTCAGATCATAACGCCGACTGATGGGCTTTACTCACCGGGCGCCCTGGTCACCCTCAGGGACCTGGAGCGATTCGCGGCGGTCCCAATCGACGCCGAGGAGTCACGTTACCGCTACCCGCTCGAGCGGGACGCGAGCAAGATCGCCGAGAGGATCGGACCGAAGTGCCAGGTTGTGCTGCTGGGAAGCGTTGCTACGGGGAAGTATGTAGACGTGCTGGCTCCGATCTTCGGCAATCGGCTGGTGTTCCCCAGCGAGTTCCTTGGCCACGGCGACATGGCGCGCGGCGCGATGCTGCTCCAACGCGCCGCCTCTGGGATCGAGCTCTCCTACATCCCGGTCTCGGACCCATCACGGCTCGGTCTCAAGCCAACAAAAAAGGCGCGCGCCGAATTCGACGCGCGCCTCTGAGCCATTGGTTCAGCGTCCGACTCGCCAGTCGGTGGAAAGCTCCGTAGTGCCCCAGGCAAACTTGAGCACGCCGTGAGCGAACGTCGTCGAAGGCGGATTCTCCGGCACGGGGATGAGCCAGAAGGTGAGACTCTCGAGCGGCTCCTTTAGAGTGCGCTGGCGTAGGTCGATGCGCGCGAAATCCTTCGACGCGTCGTAGTCGGTCCCCCACTGCATCGTTTCCTTACTCACTACGAGCTTCCAGCCATTGCGCGTTGGGAGGGAGAAAAGCGTGTACACGCCGCGTGGGATGAAGATATTCCCGATCGTTATGTCCACCTCGGTAGCGAGCTGGGTCGACATGTTAGCGCCAGTGCGCCAGACGGTGTCCCACGGAACGACGCCTGGCATTCCAATGACGTTGCGACCGCGGGCATGTGGCTGGCCGTAGTCGATGGAAATTTTGGCGGGGCCGGCCAGGTTCAGCGCGCCAAACCATCCTCCTTCCTTCGCGTCATAACGGCTGTCAACCAGCACCTGGACTGACGCGCGGGTGCTGGCGGTAGCTCTGGGAATTCGTGGAGCTGGCTGGGTTGCCGGCGCGGGTTGGGCTGCTGGTATCGGCTGGCCTTGCGCGCCAAGATCGGCGGTGGCGCACAGAAACGCCGCTAGAACTGCGGACCGCGAAACAATCATGCTGCTCTCCAGTTCAAGGTTTCAACTCGTGATTTCACTACGAATCGCCTCATGCGGCGGGAATGGCCGACATCAGAATTCCCGCTTCCGCATCTCCTTGAAAAAGCGTTCGTTCTCCTGGCGTTCTTTCAGCGTCGCCTCGTCGGTGGGGAGGTCGGCAAGATTCTTATCGTATTTCTTGCCAAACCCTTTCTTGCCCGCCGACTTTGCCGCCTTGGCGGCGTTTTTCTTCGCGAGCGCCGCGATCTTCTTGTCGTCCATAGCCCTCCCCTGCCGGGTCCGTTGTAAACGTGCGCTTAAATATGTCACTCATCCGGCAGGTGCGTTACAATAGACTCGTGACGAACTTCCCCGACGCCACCTCGGTCCTCTCGGCGATGATCACGCCGGCTGTGCTCATCTCGGCATGTGGATCGCTCATCATTGCAACGTCCGATCGACTGAGCAAAGCGGTGATGCGCACGCGCGAGATCTCTACCGCGTTGATTCCACGCGCCAATGACCAGCGAAGCGAGGGCCGCGAAGAAGAGCGACGGATGCTGTTCACCCAGCTCGACTTCGCCACGACGCGATCACGACTGCTTCAACGCGCGCTGTCACGCCTGTATGGGGCGCTCGCGTTCTTCGTGGGGACGAGCGTTGCGATCGGCCTCGTCGCGATCACGGGGTCCGAGTTCACCGTGATTCCGATCGCGCTCGGCCTGGTCGGCGCGGGACTCCTGCTCTACGCCGCGTTTCTGTTAATCAAGGAATCGCGCTTCGCGCTCGCCGCGGTCAACGAGGAGATGGATTTCATGTGGAAGCGCGGGAAGGAATTCGGGCCGCCCGATCTCGTGCAGCAGGGGATCAAGCGCACGCGCTGGTTCGGCGGGGTGCGGTAGACATCACCAAGGATTAGCGCCGACAAAAAGAAAACGCCGGGCATCGCTGCCCGGCATTTCTATATCGTGGAGCTCAGCCTACTTCACCCGCACTCGCTGAAGCCGCACACGCGACACTTCGCGCAGCCCTCGGCGAACTCGAGCGACGACCCACAGTCGGGGCACGTGCCGATGAACGACTCGCTTCGATTCAAGGCATCGAACCGGTATTGAGGCTGCGTGGTCTCGCCGGTCACGGGAGTCGGCTTGGGCTGCACCGCCTCGACCGGCGTCGGAGCTGAAGGCGCTGGTCCGAGCAAATCCTGCTGGATGCCACCCTTCTCTCTCATCCACTTCTCGAGCGCGATGCCGATCGCGTCGGGAACCGACAGCACCTTGTTCGGTCCAAGTCCGATCGCCTTGTCCGACGCGATGCCGCGCAGCTGGCGGTGCACTTCGCGAATCGGAATGCCAGATCTGAGCGCCAGGGAGATCAGACGTCCCATTGCTTCGGCGTCAGCCATCGCCGCCCCGCCGGCCTTGCCTAGGTTGATGAAGACTTCGAACGGCTGGCCACGATCATCCTCGGTGATGTTGAGGAACATCGTGCCGAGCGGTGTCTCGATGCGCGTCGTGATGCCGCGCAGCGTATCGGGACGCGCTCGCTTGGCGCGACGCTGAAGATTCTCGGCCTCGGTGTCGAACAGCGCCTGCTTGAGTCTCGTGTTCTCCGCCTCGAGCTCCGCAATCGTGCCGTGCAGCTCGCCGCGCTCGGCTCTCGCGTCTGCTTTGCCCTCGCGCTCAGCCTTCGCCTGTTCGGTCGCGCCAGTTGAGAGAACCTGATTGTCGCGCGAGCCATCGCGGTACACCGTCACTCCTTTGCACTTGAGGGCGTAGGCGAGCTCATATATAGCACGTACATCTTCCCGCGTCGCTACATGGGGGAAGTTGGTCGTCTTGGAGATTGCCGAATCGCAGTTCTCCTGGAAGGCCGCCTGCATTCTGACGTGCCACTCGGGCGTGATGTCGTGCGCCGTGACGAAAACGCGCTGCCAGTGCGCTGGCACTTCGTCGAAGTGGATGTGGCCTTCGCGGGCGATCTTCTCCATCAGCTCGTCGGAGTACCAGCCCTCCTTCTTCGCGACCGCGACGAAATCCTCGTTGACGTCAGGCATCAGCGAGCCAGCCTGATTGCGCATAAACGCAACGGCAAAGAGCGGCTCGATGCCTGACGAGCACCCGGCGATGATCGAGATCGTACCAGTCGGGGCAATCGTGTTGACGTTGCAATTGCGAAGCAGCTGCATCGGGCGGATGCGGTTCCCCTTCGCATCACGGGCGCAGGTCTCGTCCGGTCCCCAGATCGATCTCGCCCACTCGGGGAATGGGCCGCGCTGATTCGCAAGCCGCTCGCTCTCACGCTTCGATTCGACGTCCACGAACTCTTGAAGCTGGCGTCCGAAGTCGATGCCCTCGTTGCTGTCGTAGGAGATGCCGAGCCGCACCAGCGCGTCGGCGAAGCCCATGATCCCAAAGCCGATGCGGCGAATTCTCTTCGACAGCGCGTCGATCTCCGGCAGCGGATATTTGTTGACGTCGATGATGTTGTCGAGGAAGTGAACCGAAAGGTGGATGTCGCGCTTGAGCGCGTCCCAATCCATCACGCCTTCCTGCACGTAGTACCCGACGTTGATCGAGCCTAGGTTGCAGACGTCGTACGGAAGGAGCGGCTGCTCGCCGCAGGGGTTCGTCGCCTCGTACTGGCCGACGTGCGGCACCGGATTGAAGCGGTTCGCCTCGTCGATGAAGAAGCAGCCCGGCTCGCCCGTGCGCCACGCTCCATCGATCATCTTGTCCCAAACGCCGCGAGCGTCGAGCTGACCGGTCACCTTGCCGCTGCCTGGATCCACGAGATCGTACTTCGCCCCCGCGCTCACGGCGTCCATGAACTTGTCAGTGACGGCAACAGAGATGTTGAAATTCGTGATCTGCGTCAGATCTTCCTTGCAGGTGATGAAGTCCATGATGTCGGGATGATCGACGCGCAGGATTCCCATGTTGGCTCCACGGCGCGTGCCGCCCTGCTTGACCGCATCGGTCGACGCGTCATAGAGCTTCATGAACGACACCGGTCCGGATGCGACACCGGTCGTCGAACGGACCATCGAGCCTTTCCCGCGCAGCTTCGAGAACCCGAAGCCAGTACCGCCACCCGATTGGTGGATCAGCGCCATCGCGCGAAGAGTGTCGTAGATCCCGTCGCGTCCATTGGAAAGCGCGTCCTCGATGGGCAGAACGAAGCACGCCGAGAGCTGTCCAAGTGGACGACCGGCGTTCATGAGAGTCGGCGAGTTGGGCTCGAAGCGCCGCTCCACCATCAGATTGTAGAAGCTCTCTGCCGTACCCGTCACTTCGCTGTCGTTCGCACCGTACCGGCGGTCTGCTTCAGCGACCGTACCCGCCACGCGCCAGAACATGTCCTCTGGCTGCTCCACAGGCGTGCCCGTCGCGTCCTTGATCAGATAGCGTTTTCCGATCACGGTGCGCGCATTGTCATTCAGCTGGGCGTCGCCTTGCGGCGGTACGGCGGGTATGGGCATTAGTACAAATTCTCCGCGAACAAAAGGGCTGTCAAGAAATAGACGATGGACTCAGGACTGCACGCTTGTGCATCGGTGATTTCGATGCGGGGACGCATACTACCCCTATTCGTGATTCCGCGCCAGTCTTGACTTATCTCCTTTACTTGCAACGACTTACGGAATCGACATCACAGATGCTCGGGAGGCCTCGGTTATCCACGTTGGTGCCGAGCCCTGAGGCTCGCGGCAGGCCTCAGAACGAAGAGCCGAATGTGAAGTACGCCTGCGCCTTGCTGGCGCCCACCTGATCGCGATTCGCAAGCGGAAACGCCAATCCCATGCGCATCCTCGCCTGCAGATCCAGCTGAAGCCCCGTATCTATGTTTAGCTCCGCGCCAACGGATCGCATCACCGGAGTCCCCACATCCGCGGCGCGACACACTCCATTTGCCGTGAGCGCACTGACGGGACAGAATGCACGCCCTGTTTCGCCGAATAGCGTAAAGGATGTCTTGTCGATGAAGACGGGAATGAAGCGAAAACCGCGAGACGGTGCGACGAGCGGGGCGCGATACTCGATCGCCGCCGAGTATGCGCGGATTCCGCGCTCCGCGCTCACCGGATAGCCGCGCACGCCGAAGGTACGCCGCTGTTCTCCCAGCGACACGCCGGGAAATACCTCGATCAGCGTTCCGCTTATTCCTCCCGCCGAAAACCGATTGGGACTTCGCGCGTCGGTGACCCCTCCGGCGGCGCGGAGAGCGATTACGTGGTGAGCAAACCCCTCGAGATCGAGGGCCCGATACAGTGATGTCACTCCGACGACGCTCCGCGTCGCACTTCCCGCTGTGCCGCGTTGCCAGCGCTGCCGTCCGTTGACGCTCGCGCTGATTCCATCTTCGGGTGAGATGCTCAGAGTCGGGCGGCGCGCGTTCGACCAGCCCATGGATCCGATCAGCGCGGGATAGTCATACGCCGTCCTGTAAAACCCATTCAGGCGTGGGAGCAGCGTGTCGGGAGTGGTCGTGTAGCGAATGCTTTCTATCTCTACTCCGAGCGAACCAGCGGCGTAACTGCGAAAGCGAGGACGTACCAGGGTCGCCTGGAGAGAAGCGATGCGCGAACGCTCGCTGAGCGTCCCGACCTGGCTGAAGTTTGTACTCGTGCCGGTGAAGATGAAGTCGTGGGAGAAACTCTGCGACGCGTACAAGTCGATTAACGGGCGCCCCAGCCCTGCGTAGCGGTACCACAGCCAAGCCGAATTCTCGGCAAACCGGGTGTTATGCAGAGCCTCCACCGTGTAGCTGTGACGCGCGATGACGTCGAAGCCGCTTGTCAGCGCTCCGTACGAAGTGCCGTCGTCGGTCGTGCTCTCGAATACTGGAAGCCAATAGCGTGGAAGCACGGAGGGCCACGCTGAATACGGCCGCGAGCGGGATGAATCGGAAGAGCCCACCGGAGGCAGTCCCGTCACAACATTCAGGCAGGTGGTGCACCCGGCCCTGGGGCTCGTTCTCGAGCTGTCGGCTGGCGAGAGCCGCAGCTGCTCGGTCAGTGGCGCCACCCCGATGTGGAAGCCGTCCGCGCTGAACAGAAGCGTGGCCAGCTTGCTCCGATCGGGCGATACCTCCGGCGCGAAGACTCCGGTCGCCGCATCCGTGATTCGCGCCACGCTCGGAGAGAACGCCGTCACATCGGCCACGTAGATCTGCGGCAATCCACTTCGGTCCGACGAGAAGTAGACGCGTTTCCCGTCGGGGGACCAGCTCGGATTCGAATTGATGGCGTGAGCAGCACCGAACGAATCAATCACCTTTCCGTCGGCGTCGAGAATCACGATCTCCGATCGTCCGCGACTCTGTCTCACCGCGGCAATGCGGGAGCCATCGGGCGACCAGCGCGGATCTGCCCACTGCTCGTCGAGCGTCGTCAGAGTGATCGAAGTAATCGCGCGCGCATTGCGCGAGACGCGCACCAGCCGCGTCGTACCGGGTGCGTTCTGGACGGCGACGATCTCTCCATCCGAGCGCGCATCGGGCGAGCTCAGCCTCGCGCCATTGGTGAGGCGGCTCTGTACTCCGCTCTTCTGAACGTAAAGGTCAGTCCAGATGTGATACGCGTCGAAAAACTCCGGCTGCGAGAAGAGAATGCTTCCGTCGGGCAGCCGGACGTTGGGGCTGGTGCCGTTCCGTCGGCCGAGCCTGTGCTCTCGGCCCGACAACGACGCTTCGTACGCGGATGGCACCTCGCGTCCCTTGTCCCCAGCGTAAATGAGGGACGTATCAGTCAGCCAGCGCGGAAAGAAGGCGACACGCCCGGTCTTGGTCACCGCGCGCCAGCCGGGCATCACTTCGTGTGGGGTGCGCATCTCGCGCACGAGTGAATCCCGCCATTGCTGCCATACGGTCTGGAACGACATCCCAAATGCGCCACGCGATACCGGCGTCAGAAAAAACGGAAATGGAGTCTTCGCGCCGCGCTCTACGAACTCGCGAATGCTTCCCGGGCCGCGCGTGCGGGAGAGGTAGTCGAACAACAGTGACCCATAGATGTAGATGGCCTCACCGCCCGGAAATCGAGACGTCCCCGGCGACAATTCCTGGAGCGTGGGAACCTGGTGCGCGAGAGTAGCGGCGCGGGCGACCATCGAGTGTTCCGAGCTCTCGAGCCGTCCGTATCCAGTCAATCTCGACTCGAAGTACACGGCGAGGCCCTCGAGAACCCAGCGCGGCTCGTACAGATTCGGGAAGAGCAGCGGGTTGCGGCCGAAGATCGCCTGGCCGAAGCGCCAGATTCCGCGCGCGCGATCGAGATGAAAGATGTGCGTCAGCTCGTGCGTGACTACGAGTGAATTCCAATCATCGTAGCTCCTCAGACCCGACACATCAGTCGGAGGGTGCGCGAACACGACGATGCGGTTGGACGGAAACGGCGTCGCGTATCCGTTGACGAAATCAACGTTGTCCGACACCACAAGGTCGATCATCCCCCGCGGTGGAACCAGCTCCGACGAGAGTCCGGTGTACGCGCGCTCAGCGTTGACCGCTGCTCGGCGAGCCTGCTCCTCCAGTGGCGGCGTGAAGTGGACGCGAAAGTGCCGCGTCTGGATCGTGCGCCAATGATCGTCAGGTGGAAGTTGGGCGCCTACCGCCCGTGCGGCGCAACAGGCCAGCACGGCCGCAAGCGCGATCAGTCTCACGGCGTTTGCGCCAGCGAAGCGAAATAGCTCTCGAGCCCCTTGAGTATTGCCCGCGCGTACGCGTCCTGATATGACGAGGTCCTGAGCGCTGCTTCCTGATCAGGCATGATGATGAACGCGCCTTCAGTCAGAATCGATGGCATCCAGGTTCCACGCGCGACGGCGATGTTCTGGAACTTTATTCCTTTGTCGTGCAGGCCCATCTCCTCGAGCAGCTCATTTTGCGTCGCCCGGGCGAGAGGAATCGAATGAGGCCAGAAGTAGAGCGTCCAGGTGCCGTTGGTGAAAAAAGGGTTCTCGCCATCCGGAGCAGCATCCAGGTGAATCGAAACAAAGGCGTGCGAATTGGCTCGCCGCCCGATAATCGGACGCAACCCTAGCTCTACCGGATCCATGGTCGTTCGAGTCATCACAACGTTCACGCCCCGTTGTACGAGGAGATCGCGCAGCTTCAGGCCAACTGCGAGCACTGCGTCGCCTTCGTAGAGCGTCGTTGGACCTGTGGCACCAGCCGGCGGATGTCCCGGATCCACGGTGATTGTCAGCCCGCGAAGCGGGAAGGTCATGTCCGCAATCCGGGGAGGTCGTCGCACCCTGAATGTCAGATTCCCGTTCCTCCACAATGCGAGATACCCGTATGGTGCGCTACGCAGGCTGATCGTGTATCGCACGCGCGCCGACTCGGGAGTGGAGCTCACGCTGTTGACATATGCGTCGGCAGGTTGCGGCATCATCGAAATCACCGGAGCGCTCTTCACTGCGTACAGCAGCAGCGAAATCGAGCGGTCGCTTTGTTCTACGAGATACGGCGGTGGTGGCCCGGTCATCGGTATGACTATGTCAACCCAGTCTGCCCCGGGCTCGACGCGAACGGGGCCGACACGCCGTACGGGGGCGACCGAATCGCCGGCGAACATTCCGGGTGGAGTCGCAGAACTGTCGCGAGCAAGCTCGCTTCTGAGAACCCAGGCTTCCTGCGCTGAGTCAAGCGCGACGCGAACGAATTCGAGATTCCCGAGTTTTCTGTAGCCGGTCACTTTTACTCGAGTGCCGGGGAATAGAAACCACCTGTATACCTGGCCGCTCTCGCGCGGCTCGGGCATCGCGATAGTGACCCTATCGGTGTCATTCACAACGGAGGTCGGATTGCCCAGCGCCACGTAAACGCTTCCTGTGACTGGCACCAGCGAATCCGGCGCCGGCACTGGATTGAGCGTGTCTCCCGGCTGCCCGCGTCTAGTTGTGTCGGTTGCGGGCGGAATCCTCACGGGAAGAATCAGCCGTGCGTTCCCGAGCTTGTTGCCTGCGAGCAGCTCGTAGCGAGGCGCGCTATCGGGTGGAACCGGCAGCCATCCCATAAAGGCACCGTTGGGCCAGACCGGAATGGCGACTGCATTGATGCGGAGCGCTGCATCACCGGATCCAACGCTGCCGAAAATAAAATTGGAGTCCCGAACCGTGAGCATCTGGTCCGGTTTTGGGTAGACGACGCTTATCTGGAGCGGTCCGAGCACGGGGGGCACGGGCGGAAGCTTCGAACTCGACGGTGGGACAGGAGCGGCCACGAGGGGCGGAACCACAGGAGCCGGTGTCGATGGTCCCGGTGCGGGCCTGCAGGACGCGCTCGCGACCGCGAGGCAACAGGTAAAGACCCTAAGTGTCGAAGCTTTCATCGCAGGAATGTAGTTTGCACGTGACATGGCGAGCCAGTCTATCCAATATGCACGGGTAGTGCCCCGTCCCAGCGCTCGCGCTATCTTTTCCGCACCGGGAATGCGGCTGACTCCCGTGACCTGAAGACAACGTTCCTCTGAGCCAAAATTGATTGCAGATATTTTCGGGATCTCGAATGTCGGCCTGATCAGGCACGACAATCAGGATTCTTTTTTGATCGCGAATCTGGAGACGGGCGACATCGCGACCATGAGCGCGCCGACGCTCGTTTCCGTCCATACCGCGCCGTTCATCCTGATAGTAGCCGACGGTGTCGGCGGCGCCGCATCAGGCGCCCTCGCCAGCTCTATCGCCACCGAAACAATTCTCGGCGAGCTGCACCGCTGGTGGCATAAGGTGCCGAAGCGCACGCCTGAATCGATAGAGGCCGCACTCAAGAGGGGCATCGACATCGCCAACAAGGCCATCTATTCGAAGGCCACAACGTCGCCCGAGCACCACGGGATGGGGACTACTACCACGCTTGCGCTCGTGCTCGATGGGGAGGCTTTCATCGCCCAGGTCGGAGACAGCCGCGCGTATCTCGTGCGAAAGGGCGCCGCCAAGCAGCTGACGAAGGATCAGTCCTTCGTGCAGCGGCTCATCGATGCGGGAAGGATGACCCAGAAGGAAGCCGCCCAGAGCGAGCACCGGAACATCATCCTGCAGGCGCTTGGTCCGGAAGAAAGAGTCGTGACGGATTTCTATCGGGTGAAGCTCGAGAACAACGATTGTCTCGTGCTGTGCAGCGACGGGCTCTCCAATCAGGTTTCCCCGGAAGACATCGGGCGGATTACCCGTGGGGCGGGACGCCCAATGGAGATCTGCGAAGCGCTCGTCGAAGAAGCGATGCACACCGGGGCGCCCGACAACATCACCGTCGTTACCGCGCGCCTCCGCGCGACCGACGCGGATCTCGCCAACGCCAAGAACGGCGGCTAGGCCACTTTAGCCGGAACCGTCTCGCCGGTATGCGGGGCGGCGCCGATGGGCACCTCGCGCGACCACGGCGCGATCAAGGGCAGCAGCAGCAGCGGCGGGATCGCCATCGCCACCGTGATCAGGAAGAAGCCTGGCCATCCAATTGATTCCGCGATCTTTCCAGCGGGTGCGACGAGAATGTCCCTGCTCGCGGCCATGAGACTCGAGAGGAGAGCGAACTGCGTCGCCGTGAAGCGCTTGTTGCACATGCTCATTAGATAGGCTGTCATCCCCGCGGTGACGAGGCCCAGGCCAAAATTCTCGGTAATGATGGCCGCGACCATGAAGGCGTGGTCCTTCCCGGCGAGGGACAAACCGTAATAAGTGAGATTGCTCAAGCCCTGGAAGACTACAAAAATCCAGAGCGAACGGTTGATTCCCATCTTACCGATCACCGCTCCACCGGTGACGACACCAGCGATCGTCGCGATTACGCCTACGCCCAGAAAGACTGCGCCGACCTCGCTCTGTGAAAAACCCGCCTGGAGCAAGAAGGGAGTCGTCATGCTGCCCGCGAGACTGTCGGAGTATTTGTAGACGACGATGAAGAGCAGGACGACCACCGCGCGCAGGATTCCGACCCGTTGAAAGAAATCCGCGAATGGAAGCACGACGGCTTCGACCAGTGTCCGCGGAGGCGCGTCGCTCAGGACCGGCTCGGGAGCGAAGAACGTCGTCGCGATGCCGATGAGTATCAGCGTGGAGAGAATGAGGTAGACCGTCTGCCACGGCATGCGATCAGCGAGGAAGAAGGCCAGAGCCCCTGTCGTGATCATGGCGACGCGGTACCCCATCACGAACACCGCGGCGCCTGCGCCCATCTCGCGGTCCTGGAGCACATCGGTGCGGTACGCATCGAGCGAGATGTCCTGCGACGCACTGAAGAAGGTGATGGCGATCGCGTTGACTGCGAGCATTCGCAGTCCCTGCTGCGGATCGTGGAGCGACATCGCGGCGATGGCGAGGAGAAGCAGAACCTGGGTGATGAGCACCCACCCTCTGCGCCGTCCCAGAAAAGGCGGGACATAGCGGTCCATCACCGGCGCCCATACGAACTTGAGCGAGTACGGCAGGGTGACGAGGCTGAAGAATCCGATCGTGGCGAGATCGACCTTCGCCGTCGTCATCCACGCCTGGAGCGTCTTGCTGGTGAGATAGAACGGAAGTCCCGACGAGAAGCCGAGGAGGAGCAGTATCCCCATCTTCGGCTGGCCGAAAATGCGCAGTGGCGACGTTTTTACGGTGGTCTCGCTCATGGAAGTCTCCCGTTTGATTCGACTCTATCCCGCGATGCCTGCATTCCTCCCGCCTCTCGCCACCGCTACGTCGCGCAGCAGCACTCTCGCCGCCGCCTTCTGCATCACCGCTTCGCCTCCCCACGCGCACAGGACCGGGGCATCAACCGCGAGATCGTCAGCGAGCCTCGGGTGGCTGAACTCAACGATCAGGCGCTCCTTTGATCCCGCATGCTCGAGCGCCTTGCGCACGGATTCCTTTGCGGCGGCCGAGTAACCAGGCCGTCCCTTCCACGCGCGGATATCTCCAAAGACCGCGATCACAGTGGATCCCCCGTCAGGGATATCGCTGCCTTCGCCCTTCACCCTCAGGTCGATTCCGCCGGCGCGCAGCGAAGAGATGAGAGGATCACGCGACGGCGCGGGATAGGGTCCGCCCAAATCGTCATCCACGATCACGAGGTTCCACGGCTGCGGCAAACGGGGAATCTTTCCGTTGAGTGGGTGCACGACTTGCTCGGCCAGCTGAATCGACCACCCGCTCTCGTCGCGCGTGGGACGGTTCGTTTCTCTCGAGAGCGCGGCCCAGCGAGCCCAGCGGCGGCGACGCTCGAGCGAACGGTGGATGCTATCGCCATCAAGCCGTTTGTCATCGATCGCCTTTCGCACGGCCTGCTCGGATGCCACGACGTCCGACGGATACAGGAGAGAGTCGCAGCCGGCGTAGAGCGCGCGCACGACTGCTTCGCCCTCTCCGCCGCCGAGCACTCCTTCCATGATGAGGGCGTCGGTGACGACGATCCCGTCGAACCCGAGCTCGTTGCGCAGGAGCTCGGTGAGAATCGGTCGGGACAGCGTTGCCGGAGCGCCGCTCGGATCGAGCGCCGGAAACGCGACGTGTGCCGACATGACCGATGCGACACCGCGCTCAATGGCTCGACGGAACGGAACGAGATCAGTCGCCCGCAGCGTCTCCGCCGATTCTTCGACGCGCGGCAGCGTCTTGTGGGAGTCCACCGTGGTGCGACCGTGCCCAGGAAAATGTTTTGCGCAAGCGAGCACGCCTTCCGCCTGGCACGCGTCGATCCAGGCGGACGCGTATTCGCCAACCCGGTCCGGATCGCTGCCGAACGACCTCGTTCCGATGATTGGATTGTCCGGCTCGACGTCGATGTCGCAATCGGGGGCGTAAATCCAGTTTATGCCAAGGGATCTCGCCTCGATGGCGCTTACCGTCGCAGAGCGGCGAATTGCCTGCACGTCTTCGAGCGAAGCAATCGCGGCGAGGGGCGGAAGCGCCGTCTGACCCGCGAACTGCTGGCCGGCCCCTCGCTCTAGATCCGCTCCGATCAGGAGAGGAATGCGCGATTTGGAGTGGAGATCTTCGGTGAGCGCGGCAACGTGCTCCGAGGGTCCGCCGAAAAGGATGAACCCGCCGACGCCGAGACTGAGCGCCTTATCGATGGCGGCGCGCTCGCCTTCGTAGCCACGTGTTGCATCCCAGCGAATGGCCGGGAGGAAGAGCTCCGCGATTTCGCTCATGCGGGCGTGTGCTTACCCAGAATGCGCGGGCCGCGCGCGCCGGTGGCCGTCGGTACGTTGCCGGGTCGTTTCGTCACGTGCAGATATCCAAGCAATGCAAAGGCCACTGCCTCCTTGGCCTCTCCGTCGAAGAAGACTTCATCGAAGTGGCGAACCCGAACCGGTGCAGCCGATTTTACGATTGCATCGAACAGCGCCGGGTTTTTCGCGCCACCACCTGATACGAGCACTTCGCGCACCGGCTCCGCGATGAAACGCCGGTATGCATCTCCGACGCTCTCCGCCGTCAATTGAACGGCGGTCGCGATTGCGTCTTCGTCGCTTCCGCCGGCGGACCGGACGCGGTCGATCAGATTCTGAACGTATTCGGTGTTGAAAAGCTCGGGGCCCGTCGATTTTGGCGGGGGCGCAACGAAGTACGGTGCGGCCATCAACTCGGACACGATTTGCATGTTCGGATGGCCGGCCTTCGCCAGCTTCCCATCCACGTCGTACGGAAGATCGGGTCGCAGTGCGCGCGTCACCCGGTCGATCACCCCCGCGCCTGGCCCCGTGTCGAACGCGCGCACGCCCTCGATCTGGCCGCGCGGCGGAACGACGGTGATGTTGCCGATGCCGCCGAGGTTCTGGAGGCCGCGCCACTCCGTTGGAGACGAGAAGAGCATTGCGTCAGCGACGGAAACGAGCGGCGCTCCCTGCCCACCGGCCGCGACATCCCGCACGCGGAAATCGCTTACCACGCCAATTCCCGTTCGCTCGGCGATGACGGCCGC
>JBBQWD010000006.1:0-23185 GCA_038210945.1 Gemmatimonadales bacterium | reverse complement strand
GTGATCAGCGCGAGCTCGACAGGTGAACGCGCGATCCTGGTGAAGGCCGCCGGCTCTTCGAAGTCCCACTCGCTCGTCTTGAACAGCCGACGACGTTTCTCGACGGGATGAGGCTTCGTCACGGCCTCCAATGTAACTCCCGAGCGGATAGCGTCCATAGAATTTCCTTCTGAATCATAGGGAGAACACGCTCCTTTCTCCGATTCGACGCCGACAGCCCGGCGTGCGTAACTATTTGATCCAGTGCCCGATCCTGCTCCACCTGATATCGGTGAGCATCGGGAGGGGACGATCGCTGTCGTCGGCGTTGTAAGAGTAGTACACGAACAGGGGCTTCCCGCGCACGTTCTCTCTCGGCACGAATCCCCAGTAGCGGCTGTCCTTCGAGTTGTAGCGGCTGTCACCCATCATGAAGAGCTTTTTGGGAGGAACCACCAGAGGTCCCCACTCGTCGTGCGTCGGTTGCGCCGGCGCGCCGCCGAATCTCGACGACTTCAGGCCAGCTTTCTTCTGCCAGTCGAACAGCGGATCCACTGAGTTGCCGATCGCCGCGTCCGGCTGCGCCACGCCGAATCCCTGACGCTGAGCGATTCCATTCAGGTAGAGGACGCCGTTACGCATGTACAGCGTGTCGCCGGGAGTTCCCACGAGTCGCTTGACGAGCGTCGGAGTCGGATCGCGCCCGTACTGGGCTTCGTCTGCCTGGAACGGCGAGACGAACACGACGACGTCGCCGCGCTTCGGTTCCCGGTACGCCGGGAGACTTGCGCGGCTGAACGGCACGTGCGCGCCGTAGATCGCCTTGTTGACGAAGAGCCAGTCACCGACGAGTAGCGTCGGGATCATGCTGCCAGACGGAATCCTGTATGCCTCTATGATGAACGCCCTCAGGACGAGGAAGATCGCCAGCGCGCCGACGATCGACTTGAAATTCTCCCAGACGCTCTTGAGCCGGGACCGGTGCGAAACGGGGCGCGCCTTTTGAGCGCGCCCCGCGTTTGACGGAGTTGCCAAGGAGCTTAGGGGTTTCTGAGGTGCTTGTTGACGAGTCGGGTCATCTCGAACATGGAGACCTGTCCGCGGCCGAAGATCGGACGGAGGTTCTCGTCGGCGTTGATCATGCGGCGGTTCTTCTTATCCTGAAGATCCCTACGCTTGATGTACTGCCAGAGCTTCTTGGTGACTTCGGTGCGCGGCATCGGCGAGCTGCCCACTACGTTGGCGAGATCGCTGCTCGGCTGCATCGGCTTCATGAACGCCGCGTTTGGCGTGCGCTTCTTGCCCGAGGATTTCCGGCGGCTGCTCTTACGACCGCCCTTCTTTGCCGCTTTTCTAGATGACTTTCTGGCCGAAGACTTCCGGGACGAGGACTTCTTCCTTCCTTTGCTCTTCTTTTTTGCTGCCATCTTGTCTCCTTGTTTGATGATCGGATGCGAATTGCTACAGAGGTGAAACGCCGTCCGTCAGGGGAGCAAACTATAGTGCCGTAGGGCGAAAGCAATAGGGAACCGAAAGACTTTCCCTATGAGAAACACGGAATCCCAGAGGGAAAAAGCAGCATTTTTGCGCCAGCGGCGGCTTGGCGCCTCCTCGTTACTTCGCCAATCCTTCGAGCAGCTTCAGCATTTTTACGTCGTACGGGTCGGGTGAATCGTCGTCATCCGCTATCTCGTAGTTCTGCTGTGGAGTCTCCAGAATCAGAGGTATTCCGCTGCTGCGCCGGTCCTGCATGAGCCACTCGAACGGCTGCTTGCCAATGCGTCCGTCCCCTATGAGAAGGTGCCGATCTCTGTTGGAGCCGAGCTCGCCCTCGCTGTCATTCAAATGAAAGAAAGAGGGCGGTTCCCCAGTGGATTCCTCGAATTCATCGAGCACCGCTGTGAACGCCTGCTTCGACTGGGTGATGTCGTTTCCAGAGGAGAACAGGTGGCAGGTGTCGAGACCGTACCCCGTTCTTCCTCGCAGGGACTTGGGAATGTGGGAGAGAATCTGTCCAACCTCCTCGGCCGTCTTTCCCATCGTCTTGCCAGCTCCCGCGGTATTCTCCACGAGCAGCCGCGTCTCCGAGTCGATCGTCTCTAGTGCCGTGACGATTGCCTTCGCGATCCGCTTCGTCGAGTCGGCACGATCGCTCGTTCCTGCTGAGCCAGGGTGAAAACACACCGCGCCGACGCCGAGCGCGCTCGACCGCTCCAGCTCCTTGGTCAGTCCGGCGCTCGCTCTCGCCCACTTCTCGTCATCGGGCGTGGCCACGCTCAGCACATAGGCCCCGTGCACGACGACGTTCGCTGGCTTGATCTTCGTCTTCGCCAGCGCCGCCTTGAAGCGCGCCACCCGCTCCGGCTTGATCGTCGACTTGTCCCCGTAGAACTTTGGGATTGCGGTGAATACCTGGAGAGCGGTCATTCCCGCATTTCCGGCGCGTAGAACGGCCATGTGTATCCCGCCGTTGTCGATCGTGTGCGCACCTATGTATCGAGTCATGACGCTCGGCTTTGCAAGTACTCTACCGTGTGAGGCAAACCGCTATCGCCAGCGGCCGAGGCGATAACCGACGCCATCCCCGTACGGAGATCCCGATTTGTCGGGGGTCTTCCACCACACTGTGATCTTTCCGTGATCGAGGGCAACCCACGGCATGAGGGCGAGGACATCGTCCGGTGTAACCTGACCCCGCTGCTCGAAGATGTGGCCCGCCGATCGAGAGAGCGCGATTCCAATTCTCGGTGTCGTCGCGTTCGGATCCTCGAATGCCACGACGACGCTGTCGCCCATTGCGGCCACGCTCGCCGCCGACGGAGCATTGCCATAGACCACCGCGACGGGGGCGTGAAACATTGCGCCCTTATCCATAGAGTGGGCGAAGAAGACGCCGGCTCCATCGTTTCCCTCCATGAAATAGACGAGGTGGAGATACCCGCTCACCGAATCGTAGTAGACGCCAGGAGCGGGGCGATCGCACCCGCGCCGGCCGCGATCGCGCGATTCTACGGCGACTGGAATCTGCCAGGCTCCACCACTGTCTCGCGAGCGCTGCATCGAGAGGACCACGCTGCTGTCGCTGCGCGACGACCACCAGACGCGAAACAAGTCGGCGCCGGTTCCCGAGGTCCGAATCGACCGAATGCACGGATTGGGCGCTCCCATCACGGACGGCAGATCCGCGGACATTACCCCACTGCGCGTGTCGGGATCACCCAGCTGCGAGTGGCGGTACGAAACGTCGCCCCACTCGACCGGCTCCATCACACAAGCTGAAAACCCCACGAGGGGAAGCAGCGTCGCGAGCGCGCGAAATCTCATCCGCACAAGCTAGCGGTTGGGTGATGACATATCTTTCAAGAGCAGGTCCGCCCGCTATTATCGAGGAATTCAGGAATGTCCGCCTCCGCAGTTCGGCCGAACCGCCCGGCCTCGTCGAGCCCCGCTGACTCTCCCGGCTCAAAATCAAAGACAGACGACCGTGGCCCTGATAGCGTGTCACCCGAGTCGGCCGCGCACATCCTCACCGGATTCAACGGGAATCGGCGCGTACCTCCGCCGGTGAACGAGCCGATCAAGAGCTATGCGCCCGGGTCTGTGGAACGAGCTGCGCTGAAGGAGCGTCTCCGCTCGATGTCGAACGAAAAAGTGGACATCCCTCTCATCATCGGAGGCAAGGAAGTCCACAGCGGTGAGACCGCGCAGACGGTCATGCCCCACAACCACCGTCACGTGCTTGCGCAGTGGCACCGTGCGAGCGCGGCGGACATCGACGAAGCGATCCTCGCCGCTCAGAAAGCGGGGCGTGATTGGGCGAACTGGGCGTGGGAAGATCGGGCCGCGGTATTTCTCAAGGCGGCGGAGCTTCTCGCGACGACCTGGAGGGCCACCCTCAACGCGGCTACTATGCTCGGCCAATCGAAGACCGCGTTCCAGGCCGAGATCGACGCCGCGTGCGAGCTGATCGACTTCTGGAGATTCAACCCGCACTACGCGCAAAGTCTCTACGACGAGCAGCCGCTGAGCGACCGCACGATGTGGAATCAGCTCGACTACCGGCCGCTAGAGGGATTCGTATACGCGGTAACGCCGTTCAACTTCACATCGATTGCTGGAAATCTCCCGACTGCGCCGGCACTAATGGGAAACACGGTGATCTGGAAGCCGGCGTCGAGCGCGATGCTGAGCGCGCATTACATCATGAAGCTGCTCGAGGAAGCGGGACTTCCGCCGGGAGTAATCAACTTCGTGCCCGGCGATGCTGGCCTCATCTCCGACAAGCTTCTCGCGCACCGCGATCTCGCCGGCGTGCATTTCACCGGCAGCACCGCGGTCTTCAACAACATGTGGAAGACGATCGGCGCGAGCATGTCGCGATACAAGTCGTATCCGCGCATCGTCGGCGAGACCGGCGGAAAGGACTTCATCGTCGCGCACTCGTCAGCCGACCCTGTGGCTCTCTCGGTTGCGATCGCGCGCGGAGGATTCGAATACCAGGGCCAGAAGTGCTCGGCCGCAAGCAGAGTCTACGTCCCGGAATCGATCTGGCCTGAAGTACGCGATCGGACCGTTGCAATCATGCAGGACATCAAGATGGGAGACGTCGCGGATTTCCGGAATTTCATGGGCGCCGTCATCGACAAGAAGGCGTTCACGAAGATTGGTGAGTACCTCGAGCACGGACGCAAGAATGCGAACGTCGTTGCCGGAGGAGTCGCGCGTGGAGAGGACGGCTACTTCATCGAGCCGACACTGATCGAGACGAAGGATCCCGCATATCGCCTGCTCTGCGAGGAGATCTTCGGACCCGTCGTCACCGCGCACGTCTATCCGGACTCGAAGTGGGAGGAAACACTCCGCATCGTCGACGAGACGTCGCCTTACGCACTCACTGGCGCCGTCTTCAGCAGGGAGCGTCAGGCAATCCGCGAGGCAGCGCTCGTTCTCCGCAACGCCGCGGGCAACTTCTACGTCAACGATAAGCCAACGGGCGCCGTGGTCGGCCAACAGCCGTTCGGTGGAGCTCGCGGATCGGGTACCAACGACAAGGCCGGGTCGAAGCTGAACCTCGTGCGCTGGATCAGTCCGAGGAACATTAAGGAGACGTTCTCCCCCCCGACTGATTATCGCTATCCGTTCATGGCCGAGGAGTGAGGAACGAGAAGCTAGAAGCGCGCTTCGACGTACAGGTTGGCGCGCACGGATTTCTCCGGATAAATGCCTTTGGCGAGATCGATGCGAATGAGCCCGTCCATGAACGACGCCCCGATTCCCGCGCCGCTCAAAGGACGTCCCGGGTGTGAGAAATTCGTCCGACTCCCCGCCCAGCCTAGATCTCCGAACACGATTTTACGAATGCCCACCGATCTTGTCCCGAGCTCAAGGCTTGACATCCAGAACGTATCTCCGATCGCAGCGCCGGCTCTCTGACCGCGCACGGTCTGCACGCCGCCGAGGAAGAACTGCTTCTGAATTGGCACCTGTCCGCCAGACGTGCCGGCGCCCAAGGTGAGCGCGCCGTCGAGAGCGCGTCCAAGCCCGTGTGACAGGGTCGTCTGCAGTGAGCCGCGCGAATAGTCGAACGTACCGGCTGCGCCCTCGACCTTCACGTCGGTCAAAGCGCGGAAGCCGTGTGGGTCGAGTCCATGTGAAGAATGGTGTCCGACCGATAGTCCGACGATCGTTCCATTCACTGCGTTGATGTTGGTCAGATCGCCTTTGACGCCGCCGGGATGCGACACCGAGAACTCGGTGTGCACGGTTGCGTCGAAGTGTTGTTCGCCGAAGAGCCGCCAGCTGTTGAAGATGCCCTGGTCTTTCTGGCCCTTTAGCTCCGCGCCCCACGTTCTGTAATAGAAACCCTCGTCGCGTCCGAACAAGAGCGCGGATACAGAGCTGCTGAATCCGAGTGGATCGCCCCAGTCGTTCGATGCGACCAGCCTGCGGTAAACGCCAACACCGATCATGCGCCGACCATCGGTGCGATCGAGCCACAGCTCGCCGTTGGGCGACAGGTCTGCGACGCCGAGCCTGAGCAGCGCGTGCGCGCTGTAGCCGCGGCCCAGCACCTGATCGGCAGCCAGCGCGGTAGACAATCCTTCGATGCGGTTGAACCGCGTGTACGGCACTCCCCAAGACAGCGTCGGACGTTGCGGCGAGAATTCCGGCTGCGCGCCCAGCGTCAGGGCTTCCGAGACCAGAGCATCGCGCTCCGCGGTGCCGAACAGAGCCTCGCCGTCGTCATAGATCGACTTCGGCAGCTCACTCGAGTGGGCAAGCGCGATCGTGTCGCAGGGAACCCGGACCAAAATCCGAAGCCCTTCGTCCGATCTGTTCTGTCTGCGAACCCGCTCGGTTCCAATCTTACATTCGTTGCGGCGTAACTCTCTACGAGCCGCGCGTGAGATCGAATCACGGGCGGTGTCACCCACCGCAATCGTGAAGTCGGGCATTGGCTCGGTCCCGTTGACGCTGGCGTAGCTGTAACGCTGCTCGAGCTTGAAGGGGATGTGCATGAAGCTCACCTGCGCATCGCCCTCGACTGTTTGCGAGCGTGGAAGCCAGAAGCGTCCCTCATGGAGGCCGTACTCGACCGTTATCGCGCTGACCATCCCCTTCATTGGCGTGATCATCGGCTTCACCCAACGCGGAATGTCGTCCTCGGGAGTGTTGTCTTCCTCGTTGGCTGCCTTGGCGACAGCCATGATATCCATCTCCTGAGCCATCCGATAAACCGCGCGCACCAGATGCGCAGTCGACGCGTCGAACCAGAGAGATCCAACCGCGACGTTCCACTTCGGCTCTCGCGGACGGATGAGAAGCTCGCGCAGCTGGAGGCGCTGGCCACCCGGAAGCTGGAAGCTCACGGAGTCTCCCGACGCGTAGGTGTAGTACGCTTCGGCGCCCGTGGCGAGCGGGTGGATCATCTCGTTCTCGCTGACGTCCGCTTTCGCGAGTCCCGACCCGACCCACAGTGTCTCGCGTCCGGGATAATACGGGATGTCGCCGGCCGAGCCGAAGTCGATGTTTCCGTGTCCAACGCCATCGAGCATTGGAAAGGCGCTTCGCTGTCCCTTCACATCGATGACCGCACCTGTCCCGCGCTGCCATACGACGTGCGCGGCGCGCTCGCTGCGCATGAGAAGCCGATCGCGACCGATCCGCTTGAATCCCATCCCCACGGACATGCGCTCGTAACTGCTGGCGTCATAGCCGGTGAGGGTCGAGTCCTGATTGAGTCTCGCGGCGCGCGCGCGAAGCAGAAGATCTCTCGCGGCCGCGTCTTTGAACGCGGAAGCGAGAACCGCGGGCGTGATAGGCGGGCGCTTCGCGAGTCGGTTTGCTTTCCGCACGGAATCACGGACGCGCGCCTTTGTCATTATCGAATCACGGCGCTCTTCTCGGCGCACCATGATTGAATCATTTTTTGCTTTCGCAATACTGTCCTGCTTCTCCTTGCCTCCGAGCTGGATCGACATCGAGGTCTGGGCGAACACGACGGCGGCAACGAGAGAAAGCATCTATTTCTACCGAGGGATATTGAAGGAAAAACCGAGCTGCCAGAGCACCAGATCGGTCTTGCTGTTTCGCGGATGGGTCGTAATGGTGCCATCCGGATTGTCGGTGATGTCGCCCTTATTGAGATAGGTAGCGCGCCCACCGTAGTAGTATCTCGCTCCAAGATTGAAGGCGCCGCTCTCTCCGAAAGGAATCAGGAGACCGCCACCGAAAATCCACGCGTGCGAGACATCGCTGGAATTGTTGTCCGATGCATACTCGAACCCGCTGCCCGGATCCTTCAGAGTAGAGGTCGTAGAAAACATCGTTAAGGCAATGGCCGCGTTCGCATACGGGCGAAACGGTCCGTCGGGGATCATAATCTGTGGTCCGATCGCTCCCCACGCGATGCTGTTCGTCGTTTCCATGTCGAGTGCGACGCGGCCAAAGGTGCCGAAGAAGGACGCATCCAACCGCTCTTTCCCGTACTGCACCCCACCGGCATCGGCGCGAAGGTTCAGATATCCACGGTAGTCGAGCTTGAACATTCCGTTGAGATCGAAGCCGTAGCCACGACCAACGTTGCTGGCAAATTCTCCCTTGGGCTGTGACAGCGCCCCATTCCCACCGACAGTGAAGCGTGACGGACCTGACTTTGAGCTTGGAAGCATTTGCGCCTGAACACCCGCACCAAATGCGAAAATGAAAGCAGTGCTTAGTACCGACACGGCTCTGACCTGCATAGTTTCTCCCTCTGGTTTGCAACGAGTGTTGGCACGGACGGTGCCCGGTCCGCTGCCCAACGCCATATCCTTCTACGGTAACAGGTTATAACGGGTTTCAGCGACGAGCAAACACGTTATTGACCTCTCCTTGTTACACTCATGGTCGTTCAATGGTGACAGTTTTGGAAAACTCAACGCCGGCCCTCCGGGTCAAGGGACTCCGGAAGGCCTATGACGATGTTGTCGCCGTAGATGGCCTCGATCTACAGGTCGATGCCGGCGAATGCTTCGGGCTCCTCGGACCCAATGGCGCCGGGAAGACGACGACCATGGAGATCTGCGAGGGTCTACTCTCCTCCGATTCTGGAAGCGTCGAAGTCCTCGGTCGACGGTGGGAGTCCGATGCGCGCGATCTCCGCGAGCTCCTCGGCATCCAGCTTCAGGACACCCAACTATCCGAGAAGCTCACCGTAGACGAGACGCTCACTCTTTTTCAGAGCTTCTATCGAGATGCGCGTGATGTCGGCGAGGTCGTCGACAAAGTCGAGCTGGGAGAGAAGCGCTATTCGCGAGTAGGGTCATTATCGGGTGGCCAGAAGCAGCGTCTCGCCGTCGCCTGCGCTCTCGTCGGCAATCCACAGCTCCTATTCCTCGACGAGCCGACGACCGGCCTCGACCCGCAGTCGCGCCGTCAGCTGTGGGAGCTGATCGCAAAGTTTCAGGCCGAAGGGAGGACGATCGTTCTCACGACGCACTACATGGAAGAGGCCGAGCGACTCTGCGATCGCGTGGCGATCGTGGATCACGGAAAGATCATAGCGCTTGGATCACCGCGCGATCTCGTCGAGTCGATCGACGTGTCGAATCTCCCGCCACCGGAGCCGCGGAAGACATCCGCGACGCTGGAGGACGTTTTCGTCTCTCTCACCGGCAGGACATTACGCGATGAGTGAGCGAATTCCATTCCCGCTCGACGCGGATGCGCACGCCAACATGAGGCCCTTGAAGCGAAGGAGCTGGAAGAACAGCTCGATGGTTCAGCTCACGCTCGTTCGATTCCGTGAGTTCATCCGCGAGCCGGAGGCAGTGTTCTGGACTTTCGTTTTTCCGATTCTGCTGGCGGCTGGGCTAGGCATAGCGTTCAGACAGCGGGGCCCGGACAAGGCCCAGATCGGCGTCGTCGGTAATGTCGCGAGCACCTCGGCGGTTCTCGCCACGCTCAAGAAAGATTCGACCTTGGTTGTCGAAGTCTTCGACGACAGCGCGGCCGCGCGCGCGCTGCGCACTGGAAAGGTGGCGCTGTTGGTGTTTCCTGGATCGGCAAAGGACAGCGTTCGTTACGTGTATGATCGCGGCCGCAGCGACGCGGTCAACGCGCGCGTTCTCGTCGATCGCGCCGTCCAGTCCGGCGCCGGGAGAGTGGACCCGGTGCGCGTCGGTGACACCTACGTAACAGAGGCAGGCTCGCGCTACATCGACTTCCTGATTCCGGGTCTGCTCGGCATGAATCTCATGGGTGGCAGCATCTGGGGAATTGGATTCTCGATCGTGACGGCGAGGAGCAAGAAGCTGCTGAAGCGATTCATGGCGACGCCGATGTCGCGTTCCCAGTATCTGCTGTCGTTTCTTGGCTCACGTCTCGTTTTTCTGATTCTGGAAGTCGTAACGCTGGTCGGGTTCGGGCATTTCGCATTCGGCGTTCCGCTCAGGGGATCTCTCGTCACTCTGTTCCTGATCTCCTTGCTTGGGGCAATTTCGTTCGGCGGGCTCGGGCTTCTCGCCGCATCCCGCGCGCGCACGGTGGAGGCAGTTTCCGGCATCATGAATTTCATCATGCTTCCGATGTGGATCTTCTCGGGAGTGTTCTTCTCGTCATCGAACTTCCCGCAGGTAGTCCAGCCGTTCGTAAAGGCCCTTCCGCTGACGGCGGTAAACGATGCGCTGCGCGCCAACATGCTCGAGGGTGCGTCGTTGCCGGCCGTGACTCCACAGCTGCTGATCATTCTCGTGTGGGGAGTTTTGACGTTCTTCGCCGCACTCAAGCTGTTCCGCTGGCGGTGACGATGTGAGCGAGCCGTCACCCGCGTCCGGGAAGGTTCTAGCGGTCAACGATTCGCTCTCGATTCCGCGGAGCGAGCTCGATGTCAGAGTATCGCGATCATCAGGCGCCGGCGGGCAGCACGTCAACAAGACATCGTCGCGCGTGGAAATTTGCTGGAACATCACGGGATCGCGAGCGCTCACCGACGAGCAGCGTACGCGATTGCTGGACAAACTCTCCTCACGACTCACCACCGAAGGAAGCATTCGCGTCGTCGCGAGCGACATGCGGAGTCAGAGCCGCAACCGTGAGCTCGCTGAAGAACGCCTGGCGGAGCTTGTCCGGCGTGCCCTTGTGGTTGCGCGAAAACGAAAGCCAACGAAGCCCACCCGCGCGGCGAAGCAAGCCAGGCTCGAATCAAAGAAGCTGCACTCGAATAAGAAACGGACGCGACAGAACAAATCGTTCGACTGATCACGAAGTATCGGGATAAACCCGGCTGATTAGATTTGTCGGCTACTGTTCCGCTGTCCGCCGACTCTCCCCTCGATCTCCCTTCATTGAACGACGGCTGCACCCACGCTTCGCGCGGGCAGATCATCGCCGCCTTTGCTTCCATATACATCGTCTGGGGATCCACGTATCTCGCGATCAGATACGCCATCGAGACGATTCCGCCATTCATCATGGGCGGAGCTCGTTTTCTCGTCTCCGGCGCGATGCTCTATGCCTGGGCTCGATACCGTGGCGCGCCGAGCCCGACGCGATTGCATTGGCGAAACGCCCTGATCGCAGGCGCGTTTCTGCTGCTCGGCGGAAACGGAGCGGTCGTGTGGGCGGAGCAGTTCGTTCCGTCGGGCCTTACCGCGCTCCTTGTCTCGATCCTTCCGTTCTGGCTGGTGATCATCGAATGGGCGAGACCACCACGGCGCCGTCCGAGTAGCGTCATCCTCGCCGGGCTCGTGCTCGGCTTCATCGGCATCATCGTGCTCGTCGGGCCAGGCAACTTTGGAGGTCACGGCGACATCCGCCCCCTGGGAGCATTGGTCCTGATATTCGGATCGCTGTCGTGGGCGATCGGATCATTCTGGTCGCGTGATGCCGAGCTGCCTAGATCGGGACTGCTCACGACCGGAATGGAGATGCTCGCGGGCGGGGCGCTGCTGCTGATGGTGGGAGCCGTGAGCGGCGAGCTCTCGCACTTCGACATCCATCATGTCTCGAAAGCATCTACAACCGGCTTGCTCTATCTCATCACGTTCGGATCGCTGATCGGGTTCACGTCATACATCTGGCTGCTCGACAAAGTGTCGCCGGCGAGACTCGGAACGTACGCCTACGTAAATCCCGTCGTGGCAGTGCTGCTCGGATGGGCGATCGCGGGCGAGACGCTTTCCATCCGCACCGGCGTCGCCGCTGCAATCGTAATTTGCGCGGTTGCGCTTATTACGTCAGCCAGGAGCGCGAGCGTGGCTCAGAGCGGGTAGCTCCATTATCGGCAAACGCTTTCTTCAGCGCGTCTGCTGCCATCTGCTCGGCGGCTTTCGCACTGTCGATGACGGCGCCCATACCAAAAAATTCGTGTGTCACACCGGCATATGTCTTCTGTTCGACGTGGACGCCGGCCGCCCTCAGCTTTTGCGCGAGGGTTTCGCCGTCGGTGCGCAGTGGGTCGATCTGCGCATTGATAATGGTCGTAGGCGGCAGCCCGTTCAGATCCGCGGCGACCAGATTCACACGCGTGTCGGCGCGATCCTGGGGCCCATTCAGATACTTGTCGAAGAACCAGCTCATCATCGCCCGGTTGAGGGGTTTTGCTTTGGCGTTTTCGATGTATGACGACGTCATCGTATCGGTTCCGGCAATCGGATAAACGGAGACGATCGCCAAAGGCATCTGAGCTTTCTTGTCTCGCGCCATGATCGCTGTGGCAACCGCGAGCCCACCACCCGCGCTCTCGCCGGCAACAGCGACTCTTTTTGGATCACCGTTTATGGAGGCGGCGTTTCTCAGTGTCCATTCGTAGGTTGCGTACGCATCGTCGTGCGCGGCAGGGAATTTGTGCTCGGGCCCCTGACGATAATCGACCGAGACAACGACAGCATTCGCCATCTTCGACAACGCGCGTGCTCCGCCATCATAGACATCCTTGTTCGCGATCACCCAACCGCCACCGTGATAATAGACGACGATGGGGAAAGGACCTGTGCCGGATTTCGGCGTATAGATGCGAACGGGGAGCGCCCCTTCGGGACCCGGAATCGTCCGATCGGTTGATGAAACAGCGGGATCCGGAGCGGTGGATTTTCCGTTTTTCGTCAGCAATGCCTTAACCGCATCAGTCGGAGTCGGCTGCTTCCGCGCCTCGGAGGCGCTGAGCGTTTCAATTGGCCGGCCACCAAGTGCCGAGAGCTGATTCAGAACGAGTTGCATCTGCGGGCGCAGCCATTAAACTGGCCGCCTCAGGCGTGCGAGTCGGTTCGTTGGCGGAGGTTGTATTCCGGTTCATGGTGTCCTTTGAAGAGCATCCGACTATGAGTGCACCTGCGAATGCGAGAATGAAGATTTTCGTGAATGGTCGGAGCTGCATGTCATTCGCCTCGATGGCAGTCACGGACAGTGAATGAGTCGTGGAAATCGCGGGCAAGAGTGCGCTGACGCGTAACGCACGCCGGAGACCGCACTCACAGAGCGCGGTGGTAATTTTTCATTAGCGCCACTGACGTGTAGCAGTTCTCGCTCGTTGATGGCAACTGCTGCATCTACGGGGCTAAGCCGCAGAGTGACTGCGTCACAGCCATGATCAAATCCACAGTGTTCACCAGTAACCATGATGAATTCGTGAATTCAGATTGCGGAATGTTTGTTGCGTTTTCGGGATCTGTTACCGTTTCACTCTTGTTGAGAACCTGATCAGTTAGGAGTTAACACGTGCCTGCCAACCAACCGTCGTCCCATCAATCACCGCCCCAGAGCAGGGCGCGGGCGCGGGCGAGAGAAATCAAAATCGAAGCCAGATCCGTGCGTCAGGGCCCGGCGTACTCCGAGCCAAACCGGGAACGCGAGAGTCTCGGCCTGCGCCAAATCGCGGAAAACGCGGGCGATGAGCCGTATGCGGTTCTGCAGGGGCTGCTCACCGCCGCTCTGGAACTCTGTGGAGGCGGCGCGCAAACCAGTACTGCAGGCGTTAGCCTACTCGAGCCCATACCGGGAGGCGGGCAACAATTCCGCTGGGTGGCGTTGGCGGGTTGCCTCGCTTCCCACGTTGGGGGCACCACTCCGCGGGATTTTAGTCCCTGCGGAGTGTGCCTTGATCGCAACGGCCCAGTTCTCTTCGCCCGTCCCGACCTCAAGTACGATTACTTCCAGGCCGCCGGGCTCGAATTCACCGAGGGACTCGTTGTGCCGTTTGTCGGCAGCTTCCATGAGAGTCCGCTGGGAACGATCTGGGTCGTATCACATCCGCCAGGCAGACATCACTTTGATGCTGAAGATGTGCGTCTCATGAAGAGTCTGGGGAGTTTCGCCGCATCGGCGTATTCCCTGGCGGTGGCCCGTGACTCGGCGGATTTTACGAGACGCCGGCATCAGCATGCAGTTGTTGAAATGAGTCAGGAAATGAGAACTCAGCTCAACACGATCTCGGGTTTTGTCTCCCTGCTGACTCTCGGCGTGAAAGGAAGCCTCAGCGACGGCCAGGCGGAATACGTTGAGAGGATCAAGAAGTCCGTCCACCTGTTACTGGCTGGGGTAGAGGGCTTGTCGGGGTCAGCCCGGTCAGATCGGGAGGATTTCAAAGGGGCTGATAGTTTCGAGGCATCAGGTGCAACCGACCTGCGACTCATATGAGAGCCAGATAGCGCTTCGCGGCGCGTTTTTGTGTAGCAGGTCCGCTCACCTCCGCCCAACTGCTGCATAGCCACCAGAGTGTAAGGGCTTTTTGGAGCATTGCTGCAAATAACAGCCTATTCTCGTGAAGAATTCACGTTAGACGCGGGAATTCTTCCACCAGCCCCGCGCACCCACTGTCAGTTCCTACGAAGGACAGCCTTGGCGTTCCTGGCGACGCCGTGTTCAGTACGCGGAGCGTTGTATGCCGGAAAATCTCGCTTCGATCCATGAACGAGGGACGTCTGCGGCAGATCTCTGTGAACGGCTACGGACTGCCGTCGAACAAGCAGCCTCGAGCAATGCTGATTCAATGGAGGCGCTGCGCCTGACGGTATGCGAGTTCACATCGGCGCTGAGAGATAAGGGAGTAACTCCTGAGGGCGTTCTGATCAGCCTAAAAACGTTGCTCAACAATCGATCTCTCCCGCTCATCCCCCCGTATGCGGACTGGAGCGGCTACCAATTGCGCGAACAGATCAGTACCTGGTGCATAAAAGAGTTCTTCAGAAAAGAGACCGCTTGATGCTAGGTACAGAAAAAGACGGGATGATCGCACGCCGGTAAGACGAAGGGCGGCTCTTTCGAGCCGCCCTTCGTAACGACGATTTATGCTATGCGAAGAACGGTGTAACTATCGCCGTGACCTGGTCCTTGGTCAGCGGCTCGTCGAACGCTTCAGTAACGCCGTTCATCCCCCCATTACCGCTTCCGAGCGCGGTGATATCCAGACCCGCCTGCATGGTATTGTCCTCGCCATTGTAAATCGGCTGCGTGAACGCTGGCAGATCATCCCGACTGTTCCCACTAATCCAACCTTTTTTGCCACGCAGTCGGCGGATCTCCGATGCGTGCCGCGCTTCAACAGCGTGGATGCTGAGCGCCGCGTTGAGCGCGGGCTTGTCGTTCATCAGCCGGCCCGCTTGGCCTTTGTAAGCTCGCACGCCTGTGTCTTCGAAAGCCTGTGACAGTACCTGGAATGTCGCATACTGTCCAACCGAGAAGTTGAAACCAGGAACGTTGCCCTTGGCCGTAAAGTCAAAGTTCGGCTTGGCCCCCGGGGTTGCGCCGCGTTGCGTGATGAAGGTCTTCAGCGCCGCAACGTGGTCGTTCTCGTGCTTCTGAATGGTCTGGAAGATCGCCAGATCGCTCGCCGGAATCAGCCCTGCCGAGCCGACACCCCGGTTGTAAAATTCGGATTCTAGATACTCGAGCGTGAGAGCGAACTGGAGCACATCTATCACATCCGTTGGGGTCTGTCCGTAGGCGTCCCTCGCCAACGCGGCAAAGGCAATTGGAACCGAGCCGAGTGCCAGCGCGGCTATCACTTTCGAGTTCGCGCTACCCCCGTTGGCAATCTCCTCGTGGCGGTTTGCCACCGTGTGGATGATCTCGGGATCGATCGAATCGAATAGTGTTCTTTGTTGGGTCGTCATTGGTCAATCGCTCCTTACTAGCCGTTGTTGTTGGGGCCTTCGACGAAGGTCGTCGGGGCATTGCTGAAAGTCAGCTGCTCTACGACGAAGCCCTGTGCTGACGCCGCTACCTTGGCTGGGCGGAAAACGTCGTCGAAGGATTTCGGCGCGAAACTATCTGGATTGGCGCCAGTTGGTCCGCCTGCATTGGGCGAAATCAGGTCCCGAATCGCAGCAGCATGCCTCGCTTCGACTGAAACGATCTTGCCCGCAACGAGCAAGTTCGCGGAACTGGTGAGATACTGAGCGGCGCCGTTGTAGGCGGCGACACCGAGATCTTCGAATGTTTTCGCGGTTGCCAGAACCGAGGTGCGGTCCTTGAAATTCAGCGAACCATAGGTCGTGTGGACGGTGAAGTCGTTAGAGGAGCCAAGTACGGCCTTCAGCGCCTCGCGGTGAATGACTTCGTGGTATTTCACGTCGGTGAGAAGCGTCTGGTCGGCCGCCGTGAAATTGGAGCCGGAAAAGTTCGCTACAACCTTAGTGTAGAAGTCCGCCTCGAGCTGCTCCAATGCGTACGCGAACTGCAGGACTGCAGTGTCGCCCTTGGCGAAATCGATAACGAGCGGACCACCACTGCCTGGCGGTCCAGTTATTTCTGGATTGGTGTTATGGCAATTGACGAGCACGCTCGGCAGGAAAATCACCGCGCCGCCGATCCCGGCGAGCTTCAGGAAATTGCGCCGGGTTGTTCCTTCGAGCAGTTGCTCGGCGCGGGAGATTACCATCATTTTCTTCTGAGCCATTGTGTCACCTCTGGTTGTACTAGCACTAGTGCGTCAGCGAGCGCCGCTAGTGGACGCCGCATCGTCATCATCGAGGGACCGGCGAGGCAGAACGGAGGCCGTGATCCGCGATGAAGCTGACAATTCATCCACCGACGTGGCGGACGTGCACCAGTTATCCCTGGTCGCCCGCTGCTGCTGCATCTCCGTGGCTCTGCTTATGCAACTCTGTCGACTCCGAGCTACGCGACATTTCATTGGTCGGCAGGGGATTAAGAGAGAACGATGTCTGTCCGACGAAGAGCGTACATAGCAAATACGCTGAGAAAGCGGATCGAGAATTCGCTGAGAACGCGCGCGCTGTCTCCGGGCGATCGGCTCCCAAGCACTCGCGAGATCGGAAGCGAGTTGGGCGCAGACCCGAGGGTAGTGTTAGCGGCGTATCAGACTCTTGCGGACGATGGCCTCGTTGTCCTGCGACCGCGATCGGGGGTTTTCGTCGCTCCCGGCACCGCCTTGCCGGGCGAGGAACAGCGGCCGCCCCCGGATCTTCTCGAGGACGTACTCGTCAGTGGCATCGTCAGGGGCTTCTCCCTTCTCAGCTTCACTGACAATCTGAGGATCGCGGCGTTTGGTCGGACGCTGCGCGCTGCAGTCATCTCAAGAACGGTGGATCAGGTTCAGGGCCTGTGCCGGGAACTGCGGGTCGATTACGGCCTGCGGTCTACCGGCATACTTGCGGATCAGCTGCAACCCGCCAGCGCTGTTCCTGCCGCCATTCAACGCGCACATTTGCTGGTGGCGACAAGCGCGTCCGGTCCCGCCATTACAAAACTTGCCGCACAACTCGACAAACCAGTCATTGTCGCGAATGTCCGTCCAGCATTTGTCGGGGAGGAGTGGCAAGCCATCATCCGCAGCGGGAGAGTCTATGTGGTCGCTGCCGATCCAAGCTTTCTGGCCGACGTTCGAGACCACCTGCGGACAACCGTCGATCTCGCAAATATAAAGATGCTGGTTGCAGGTCGAGACGATTTGGGAGTAATCCCGTTGCATGCGCCTACGTATGTCACTGAGGCAGCGCGCCAGAAGCTCGGTAAGATGCGCGTTCCCGGACGGCTGATACCACCAATCAGATTGTTGGCCGAAGATAGTGTCCGGACCATCATCAAATTCATCGTTGCCCGTAACACCTCGGACGATTCGTAGGGTGAGCGCTTCTTAGCGTCGCAGTAACGTCCGCTTTTTTCAGCCCGGCCTCGCAGCATGCCGCGTTATTGTGCAGCAGCACGGACATTTTGGGCGATCTGTTGCATCGCTCGCGGCAGAAATCACCCATTCGCCCCTGGATCACACTCCGATGGCCCGCGACTAGATATGGTGCGCGGGTGCCGATCGTGTGTGATCGGCCCGCACATGGGGGAGAAATGGAAACACAAACTCAGTCGGATGACTGGGCAGTCACACAGGCAGGATCGTCGACGCGCCGACAGTTCCTGCAACGTGCCGCAGCAGGCGTAGCAATCATCGCCGCTCCGTCGGTGCTTTCCGGTTGCCATGTATTGGGCGCCGCTGGCAAGCCCAAACTCGATTTCGGGGACGATTTCGGCGTACTCAATTACGCGTACGCGCTGGAGACGCTGGAAGCCAAGTTCTACCAGACGATCGTCAAGTCGCCGCCCAGGGACTTGAAGCCCGGGGAATTCGAAATCCTGCGCGATATCGGCTCTCATGAGGTGCAGCACCGCCGCTTTTTCAAGCGGGCGCTCGGTATACTCCGGATGAAGGTGCCCGACATCGACCTCAGCTCGGTCGATTTCACGCGACGCGACAGCGTACTGGCACAGGCGAGAACCTTCGAAGATACAGGAGTCGCGGCATACAACGGCGCCGGTAGGCGACTCAAGCTCGCAGAGTTCCTGACGATCGCCGGAAAGATAGTCTCCGTCGAAGCGCGCCACGCCGCCACGATACGCGACATGATCGATCCTGGATCGCGTGCATTCGCCGGCGACGATGTCGTAGACGAAACCGGGCGGGATCGCGCGCTACCGCCGTCTGAAGTGCTGGCGATGGTCCAGCCTTTTTTCAAATCACGCCTCGTCATCGCCGGACTCTAGGAGAATCCAATGCGACCAAAATCATTATTTGAATCGATGGATCCCGAGGTCGGCGAACGCCTCGTTTCACGACGCGAGGCAATACTGCCGCAGGCTATAGTCGACGTGCTCAATTTCGCTTTGACTCTGGAGTATCTCGAAGCGGAGTTCTATCAGACGGGCCTAGGCACGTCTGGTTTGCTTCCGCCTGATGTGCGCGACCAGTTCGACCAGATCCGAAAGCACGAAGTGGCACACGTTGCATTTCTGCGGCAGGTGCTCGGCTCCCGGGCTGTGGGGAAGCCCGCATTTGATTACACGGGAGGCATGGGTCGAAAGAATGGCCCCTTTGCCGATGTCTTCTCCAATCCCGCGACCTTTGCTGCGGTTGCCCAGGCATTCGAAGATACAGGGGTCCGCGCTTACAAGGGCCAGGCAGCCAATCTGATGAGCAACGACACGGTGCTCCAGGCGGCGCTCCAGATCCACTCGGTGGAAGCGCGTCACGCCGCACAGGTACGTCGAATTCGTCAGCAAAAGGGTTGGATCACCGAGAACTATCGGGGAAATCTTCCGGCGCCTGCGCAACCGATCTATAACGGCGAAGCGAACAAATTCCATTTCATCCTCGCTCAGCCGGGTCACGGTGACAGCATGTCGGAAGCCTTCGACGAAACGCTGACCAGAGATCAGGTCGTGAACGTAGTGAACCCCTTCATCGCGACCCGCGCCTAGGAGAACATAGATGAAAACACTCACAACATTCTCAGTCCTCTGCGCGCTCGCTGAAATTTCAGGGAGCGTCGCGAACGGGCAGGCGCTCGGCCCACAGCGACAGTTCGGCGCGCTCGAGCCCTTCTATGCTTATACGAGACTCGATGTCGGCCAGAGCCTGAGCCGGGTTTCATTGAATGGGTACGGCGGGCGCATCTGGCTCAACCTCGCGCCGTTCTCGGGCTCCGCGAACAATCTCATCGGGAGGACGACGTTGGGCTTGTTCGCGCTGACGACCCCGTCACAGGGAAGCTCAGGGGTAACGGTGCACCAATACGGGGCCGATGCCGACATTCACTTCGCTGACAGGCCGCTGATCGGATTTTTCGACCCTTACGTTCTGGTTGGTGGAAGCGCGATCCGACTCAATGTCGCTGGCGCGGGAACTGGCCTTGCGACCGGCGGGTCGACGCGATTTGCACTCGCCCCCGGCGGAGGATTGAGGTTTCAGGTCCTGAACCGCTTTCAGCTCCGGGGAGAAGCAAAGGATCTCATCATCTTCTCGAGCCGCACGAGTACCCCAGGTAAGAGCCGTACGACCAATAATCTTCAAGTCGTCACGAGCCTCGGCTATACGTTCTAAAAGTCCTGCTGTCTCACTCGTCGTAGACAGTAGGCGGGAGGCCGGCGAAGTATGCCGGCCTTTCTTTTGTCGTTTGGCCGAGAGATCGCGCTAATCCTGGCGAATCCGCTCCCACGGCTGGTCGACGTGAGTCCAGGGCACGAGATCAGGGTGGAACAGGTGGGCCAGCAATTCCACTCCCTCTACAACCCGCGGCCCGGGCCGAGCGAAGTACGCGTTAGCATCCACGGCGTAGACCTCCGCGTCTGACAACTTCGGCATCTGGCGCGCGAGCTCGGTGGCGCGCTCGAGCCGATAGCCACAAGGTGATACGATGATCAGCTCGGGTGATGCCTTGACGACATCGTCCCAGTCCATTCGCACCGAATCCTCGCCCGGCCGTCCGAGTGGATCTTCCCCGCCCGCGAGCGAGATCATCTCGGGCACCCAATGGCCGCCGCAAAAGAGCGGCTCGGTCCACTCCAGAAACACGACTCGACGCGTTGGCGCTCCCGCCACAGCCGCGCGGACTACCTCCAATCGCTCCTCGTGATCTCGTACGAGCGACTCCGCCTCGCGAGTCCGGCCGATGGCGCCGCCGACCGTGAGAATGTTCTCGACGATCTCGGCAATGTTTCGCGGAGTGAGGAACAACACCTCCGGACGCCGCTCGAACCTCCTGACCGCTCGAGTCAGCTCGTCACCCGACGGGGCGCACACCCGACAAAGGTTCTGCGTCAGGATGACGTCGGGCTTCAGGTCGCGGAGGAGAACCTCGTCGATCCTGTAGAGTGTGTCGCCGCTATCCATGCGCTCCGCGACCGCAAGATCGATCGCGCCCGGTGACGCGTCGTCGAGATCGAGCAACGGCCGGCTTACGATCGGCAGCCTGGTAACCGAGGAGGGGTAATCGCACTCATGAGACCTGCCGACGAGCTCGTCTCCCGCCCCGAGGGCATACACCATCTCGGTGCCGGCGGGCAGAAACGAAACGATCCGATTCATCGCTGTCGGCTCAGGCGAGCTTTTCCAACGTCTCTCCACGCGTCGTAGCGGCCGCCCGTGGGATCAGGTGTTCAGCAGTGCGAGGCTTGTACACCCCGAACTTGCGGAATACCCATTCTCTCCACTCGTCGAGAATCTCATAGAACGTCGGAATCACGACGAGTGTCAGCAACGTCGATGTAATGACACCACCGATTACCGCGCGCCCGAGCGGGGCGCGGAACTCGGCGCCTTCACCGATTCCCAGCGCAACCGGAATCATGCCGGCAATCAGCGCCAGCGTCGTCATCATGATCGGGCGCAAGCGGATCGCGCCGGCCTCGATCAGTGCCTCGCGCCGGGGCAGGCCGTCCTTCTCACGCGCCCACTTGGCGAAGTCGATGAGGAGAATCGCGTTCTTCGCCACGATTCCCATCAGCAAAATGACTCCGATGAGACTCATGATGTTGATCGTCGTGTTCGTGAACATGAGCGCCAACATCACGCCGATCAGCGACAGCGGCAGCGAGATCATGATCGCCAGCGGCTCGAGGAACGACCCGAATTGCATCACCAGAATCAGATACATGAGCATCACCGCGATGCCGAGCGCGGAGAAGATGCGGCCGAACACCTCAGCCTGACTTTCGGATTCGCCGCCGGTGGTCATGTGGACTCCCGGTGGCATCGTGATCTTCGCAATGCGGGCATTGATGTCCTTCATCACCTCCGTGAGCGATCGGCCTGAAGTGTTGGCCTGAACCGTCACCACCAGATCGCCATCGAGGTGAGTGATCTGCGCCGGACCAACTGACGGCGTGATCGTCGCGATCTGTCCAAGCGGCAGCGTTCGCGGCTGACCATCGGGGCCGGTGACAACGAGCGGTAGCTGTTCGAGATCGGCTGCGCGCTGCCTGGCCTCGGGAGCGAGGCGCACGTTCACCTCGCGCGTTTCGTCGCTCGGATCGACCCAGTCGCCTGCCTTGATTCCGGCAAAGGCCGGACGCAGCGCCTGCGCAACCTGACCCACCGTTACGCCAAGCGTACCAGCAAGACCACGATTTAGCTCGACGTTCAGCTCGGGCTTCTGTCCCTTGGTCGACAAGCCAACATCGACTGCGCCCTTTACCTGCTTCACCTGCTCGGCGATCAATTCAGCGGTGTTAGCTAGCTGCTGTGGCGTACCACCACGCATCTCCAGCTGGATCTGCTTTTTAGCGCCCTGGAAGTCGTTGGTGAAAACGGACATCGTCGCGCCGCCAATGCGTCCGACTTCCTTACGCAGCTCGCGACCGAAATCCTCGGCGCCGATGCTTCGGTCGGCTTTGGGTAGCATCCGGACGTAGATATTGCCGGTATTCACGTCGCCGGTGCTTCCTCCGAGCGTCGTGAATGTAAAGCGGACCTCCTTGTGCGCCCGCGCCATCCGTGCTGCCTCTTCGGCCTTGATTCGCGTGTAAGCCAGATTGGATCCAGGCGGAGTCTCGATCGCGATGTTGACCTCCGACTGATCTTCGGCTCCGAAGAAGCTGGCACCGACGAGCCCGACCGCCGGAAGCGCGAGCGCCGCCACGAAGGACCCGATCGCAATCAGAACCATTGCCACCCGGTGGTCGAGCGCCCAGGCGATCAGTCCCTTGTACCTGATAGCCATCCGGTTGAACCACTGATTGAACTTCTCGAGCGCATGCGCGATCGGGTTGCGCCGTTCCCCGGCCTCGATCTGCGGATCCGCCCAATAAGCCGACAGCATTGGATCGAGCGAGAACGATACGAACAGCGACACGAGCACCGAGGACGCAATGGTGAGAGCGAACGGCTTGAACCACTGTCCAGCCACTCCGTACATGAAAGCTACGGGCACGAACACCGCGACAATCGAGAACGTGGTCGCCGCGACGGCCATGCCGATCTCGTCGGTGCCCTCGTGCGACGCCGTCATGTGATCCTTACCCATCTCGATGTGTCGCACGATGTTCTCGCGGACAACGATGGCGTCATCGATAAGAATTCCGATCGCGAGCGACAGCCCCAGCAGCGACATGGTGTTGAGCGTGAAGCCAATCATCCATACGGCGACAAACGAAGCGAGCACCGACACAGGCAGCGCCAGTCCGGTGATGACGGTCGAACGCCATGAGTTGAGGAAGATGAAAACCACGAGCACCGTCAGGAGAGCTCCTTCCAGAAGCGCTTCCTCAACGTTCCTGACGGAGTTGGCAACTCGCACTCCGGAATCGCGCACGACGTTCACAGTGACGCCCGGCGGAAGCGTTTTCTGCATCCGCTCGATCGGTGCCTGGATTTTCTTGCTGACCGCCGTTGTGCTGTAGCCTTTCGCCTTTGTTATGTCGATTCCGATCGCTTCCTTTGCATCGACTGGCGCGGCTGCCTCGCCGCGCTGCCAGAACATCGCGAGCGACCTCTGTTCCT